>JALERW010000107.1 GCA_022763925.1 Lachnospiraceae bacterium | reverse complement strand
ATAAAGTGAAGCGGCGGCTGTTTCTGTTCAGTGCAGCACTTCTCATCCTTCTCGCATTTGCGGCCTGCAGGAAAAAACCGCAGGTGACAAGGGTGGGGGCTGAAATTCTCGGGCAGGAGGAGCTGGAGGAAATCAAAAGAGACCGAAAAGAATATATGGAAGAAACTGCATTGGGGGAGCTGTACTATCAGGGAGTACGGCTTCCCTACTCTGAATATAATCAGACACTTTATCTGACGGTAATGGAAGGACAGAGGCTGAAGCCGGAAGCGTTTCTTGTGGAGGGCAGCAGTGATATGCCGGATTTTTCCGCTGCGTTTGAGGAGTTTCCGGAGGATGAGGAACTGATGGAGGCAGTGCGGGAGGGAAAGGAGTACCGCCTGCTGTTTTATACGGGAGAATACTATAAAGAGTGCCGTCTGGTATTTACCGGGATGCCGGTGATGGATATTACCTTTTCAGATGAAACCGACGGGGATTATACAATTGTACATATTTCGATGCAGAGCGGTGCCCTGGACGGAGGAAGAGTCGAAGAGTCGGACGCAAGAATGCGCATAAGGGGAGGAGTCAGCCGAAATTATCCGAAGCTTGGATTTAAGCTGAAGCTGTTTGAACAGGACGGGGAGAAGAACCGGATCAAGCGGGAGGTATCCCTGCTTGGCATGCGCAGAAGTGATACCTGGAACCTTTCTGCCCTGTATGCGGATGATACGAAAATCCGGGACAAGGCGGCGATCGATCTCTGGGCACAGATGTCATCGGAGACCATACCGTTTTCCGAAGCCTTCGGAACCCGGATGGAATATGTGGAGGTCGTGATGAACGGTCAGTATATGGGAATATACGGCTTGCTGGAGCCCATCGATGAACAGCAGCTGGGGATCACAGAAGGCGGAGAGGATGGAATGTACGAATATTATTATAAGAAGGAAGGGGAAGCAGTTGTACCGGAGGAAGCGTTTCTGTTTGATTCTGTGGACGAGAAGGTGCCTCTGAAGGAGGAGGACGCTCCGGATATGCAGATCGCAGGCCTGGAGCTTAAGAACGGAAACGGACATTCTGCCCGGGTGGCCTGGGAACCGGTGCGCAGGTATATGGCGATGGTGCGGGAGCAGGATTTTTCTTCCGAATCGCTGAAACTGCTGGATCTTGATAATGTTGCTGATGTATGGATTTATATTCAGGCAATTGCCGGGGTGGATAACCGGGTGAAGAATCTGTATTACTGTGCCAAGGTGGTGGACGGGGATTACCGGCTGTATTTTATCCCATGGGATATGGATATGACCTGGGGAAATGAGACGGACGAAACATCGCCGACGCTTCAGAGCTATTATACGTATCCGGCAGATCGCATAATGAACTGGAGCCCTGCCACGCAGATGATTGCGGAAGATGCCGGAGGGATCCGCTCAGTGATCCGGGAACGGTGGAAGGAGCTTCGAAAGGATGTACTTTCGGATAAAGCAGTGACCTCGGCCATGGAGGAGCAGGACCGGTATATCCGATCCTCGGGAGCTTTTGATCGGGACAGAGAACGGTGGGAGGATAGTCCGCATGCAAAAAGCACTGCACAGATCACCGATTATGCGGTTCAAAGGCTGCATGCGCTGGATTCCTATATTCTGGATCAGGATTTCCCGGATCTTTAAAAATTAAAGGGATTCGTTGACAGAAGGCATAAGGTTATGGTACTCTGAATAATACAGAAGGACACTCTGCTGTAGCAGAGTGCTACCATGCTAGTAAATAAGAGGAGGAATATGGCATTATGAAAAAGTTAGCGGCAATGAGTATCATGGCAGTGATGGTGCTTGGAATGGCAGCCTGCGGTTCCAAGGAGGAAGCTCCCGCAGAGGAGAACGCTGCAGAGGAAGAGACGGCCGAAGAGGCTCCCGCAGAGGAGGCTGAAGCATCCGAAGAAGAGCGCACGACCTTTACGGTCGGATTTGATGCGGAATATCCGCCGTACGGATATATGGATGAGAATGGAGAGTATACCGGATTTGATCTGGAGCTGGCACAGGCAGTGTGTGATCTGAAGGGCTGGGAGCTTGTGAAGACACCGATCAACTGGGATTCCAAGGATATGGAGCTGAATTCCGGTTCTATCGACTGTATCTGGAATGGCTTTACCATGAACGGAAGAGAGGATGATTATACCTGGTCCAAGCCGTATGTCAACAACAGTCAGGTGGTTGTGACAGCAGAGGATTCCGGAATTGAGGTGCTTTCCGATCTGGCGGGCAAGATTGTCGGCGTGCAGACCGCTTCTTCTGCACTGGATGCTCTGAACAGTGATGAGCACAAGGATCTGACCGCATCCTTTGCGGCTCTTCAGGAGTTTGGAGATTACAACAATGCATTTGTGGAGCTGAAGGCGGGCGCTATCGATGCCATTGCAATGGATATCGGTGTTGCGGAATATCAGCTTTCCTCCCGCGGCGAGGGCTTCAAGATGCTGGAGGAGAATCTTACCGAAGAGCAGTATGCCATCGGTTTTAAGAAAGGCAACGACGCTTTGAAGGATGAGGTGGAGGAAGCACTGGATCAGCTGGTGGAGGATGGAACCTATACAAAGCTGGCTGAGAAATATGAGCTCACCAATTATACGATCCTGGATAAATAGACAGCCTGAAGAAAGAACATTGATTTCCGTCGGCCAGGGCAGACCCCGGCCGGCGGTTTTGCTGTGAACGGAGGAAGGATAATGACCCTGAATACAATGCTGGTACAGCTGTCGGGCGGAATGGTGAAGTCCGTCGGTATTTTTTTCTGGACACTGGTTTTTTCCCTGCCGCTGGGACTGTTTGTCTCGTTCGGCCGGATGTCCAAAAACCGGGTGATTCAGTTTTTCTTTAAAATATATATTTCCATTATGAGAGGAACACCGCTGATGCTTCAGCTTCTGGTTGTATTTTATGGGCCGTATTATCTGTTCGGCATGTCCATCGGAGGAGCGTACCGGTACATTGCCATTCTGATCGGATTCTCGCTGAATTACGCGGCATATTTTGCGGAGATCTACCGTTCCGGCATTGAGTCCATGCCTCTTGGACAGTATGAGGCGGCAAAGGTGCTGGGCTATAACAAAACGCAGACCTTCGTTAAGATCATCCTTCCGCAGGTGATCAAGCGGATCCTTCCGGCGGTGACCAATGAGGTAATTACGCTGGTAAAGGATACCTCCCTGGCATTTGCCCTTGTATATATGGAGATGTTTTCGATTGCAAAGCAGATCGCAGCGGCAGAGACAACCATGATGCCGTTCGTGATCGCCGGCGTTTTCTACTATGTATTTAACCTTCTGGTTGCCGCCGTTATGGAGCGCATTGAGAAGAAACTGAATTATTACCGATAGGAGGGAGAAAGACAACATGAAGCTGCTGGAAATGAACCATGTCAGAAAGTCCTTTGCAGGGCTTGAGGTGTTAAAGGATATTTCCCTGTCGGTGGAAGAGGGGGAAGTGATTTCCATCATCGGACCGTCCGGATCCGGAAAGTCCACACTGCTTCGGTGCGCCACCTTTCTGGAAACCATGGATGGCGGAGAACTGAGTTATCTGGGAGAAAAAGCGGTATGGAATGATGCGGAAGGAAATTCTGTATATGGAAAACCTGCCAAGCTGAAGCATATTCAGCAGTATTTCAGCCTGGTTTTTCAGAATTTCAATCTGTTTCCTCACTATTCAGTCATGAAAAATATCACGGATGCGCCCATTCATGTACAGAAACGGAATAAGGAGGAGGTATATGCCCAGGCCCGTGTCCTTCTGAAGAAAATGGGGCTGGAGACGAAGGAGGATGCGTACCCGTGTGAGCTGTCCGGCGGACAGCAGCAGAGAGTGTCCATTGCCCGTGCACTTGCCATGAAGCCGAAGATCCTGTTTTTTGATGAGCCGACCTCCGCCCTGGATCCGGAGCTGACGCTGGAGATCCTGAAGGTGATCCGGGAACTGGCGAAGGAGAAGATGACGATGGTCATCGTGACCCATGAGATGAATTTTGCCCGGGAGGTTTCGAACCGGATGATTTTTATGGATAAGGGTGTGATCGTGGAGGAGACGACTCCGGAGGAGATGTTCCGTTCGAG
>JALERW010000097.1 GCA_022763925.1 Lachnospiraceae bacterium | reverse complement strand
TCTTCCTTTCCGGGCACCGCAAAGCGTGCTCTCTCTGCATCGCTCTTACTGTAAGCTGCAACCCGAAAACCATGATGAATCATATTTTTAGCCAGGCTGCTTCCCATCACGCCGAGTCCGTACAAAGCAATATCACAGTTTTTCATGTATACCCTCCGAAATTATTCTCTTACCAACGCCATTGCCTCTGCGGTCAATCTTGTGATCTCATCAAATTTTCCCTCTTTGATCAGATTCTCTTTTACCATCCAGCTGCCTCCGCATGCAATAATCTTCGGATTGGCCAGATATTCTTTTACATTTCCTGCATTCACGCCGCCGGTAGGCATAAATCTTAAGGACGGGAACGGACCTGAGAGTGCCTTGATGGTATCCAGTCCGCCGTACTGAGAAGCCGGGAAGAATTTTACTACCGGAAGATTATATTCCATAACCATCATGATCTCAGTCGGTGTGCATACACCCGGAAATACCGGAATATTGTTCTCAACTGCAAACTCGGTAACAGTTTTGCTGAATCCGGGCGTTACAATGAACTTTGCTCCTGCTTCCTTCGCCTTCTTTGCCTGTTCCAGGTTCGTTACGGTTCCTGCCCCCACAAGCATATCAGGGCATTCCTCAGAAATCGCTTTAATAGAATCTGCAGCGGCAGCTGTACGGAAGGTTACCTCTGCAACCGGAAGCCCTCCGGCGATCAGAGCCTTTGCAAGCGGAACCGCATCCTTTGCATCCTGAAGGACAACAACAGGAACCAGTTTCAGTTCTTCGATTTTCTTGTTTACATCCATTTTTTCTTCCTCCATAAAATAAAATGATATGTTAATATTTAAAATATTACACCTGCTTATGTCACTCAGCATCCGGATTCATAGCACCGCAGATAGCGTTCAAATTTCTTCTCATAGAACTTTGCTTTCTCTGGATTTGGATGGATGATCTTCGCGGGAGCCGGATCAAAATCCCGCACATCTGTGATTACCCCTGCGAGCTCCATGGCCAGAACTGCCCCGCCAAGAAGAGAGCCATGCTCATTGTTATCCACTTCAAGATCGGTCTGAAAAATATCCGCACACATTTGGGTCCATTCTTCCGAATGAAGAATCCCTCCGGAAAACTTGATTCTTTTCGGAACACCGTTCACCTTTGTGAGCATTTTGTAACAGTGATAAAGATTAAAAAGCACACCCTCCTGAACCGCACGATATAGATCATTCGGCTTATGATACGGACGAACTTCAAGAAAGCCTCCGGTTCTTTCATCATTCCAGCCCGGACATCGTTCACCGAACAGGAACGGCAAAAATACCGGTGTTGTTGTACGGTCCTCGATCCCACGTTCAATATCTCCATAAGAAACATCCGGCCCGAACATCCGGTCCTTGAACCAGTCAATGCAGTTACAGCAGCCATTCGTAGCAGCTCCGCTGAGCCAGGCCTTCGGAGACATATAGCACCAGGTACTGGGTTCTTCCGGAAGGATCGGCTTCGGAGTTGTCAGGCGGATCGCACCGCTGGTTCCCACAGAAAAGGTCATAACCCCCTCTGCCACTGCCCCGACACCGACCTGATTCAGACCGCCGTCCGAACTGGTGGGAACAACCGGGATGCCAGCCTTCACCCCGAGAAGCTTTGCCGCGTCTTCCGTCAGGGGATAGGTATGTGTATAGTCCACTACTTCAGACAGCTGAGCTTCTGTAATTCCGGCTGCTGCAAGTATCTCCGGATCATATTTCTTTGTATGAGTATTCAGAAGTCCCGTTCCGGAAGCCAGGCATTCCGTGATCACCCGTCGGCCGGTCATACGATAATTATTATAGGTTCCCTGTCCCATTACATAGTAATCCTTCAGATCATATCCTCTCTTCTTCAGCAGAAGAAGCTTGAAGAAAGGATAAATCGCATTTACCATGCACCCGGTTTTATTGTAATAGTTTTTCACATAGTCTGGATCCTGCCGAAGCTCCTTGCAGACTTCCGCTGCCCCGGTATAAGACCACAGATATACCGGCGTGGCCGGCTCCATGTTTTTATCGCAGAGCATCAGACTGTGCCAGGTTCCTCCAAGAGAGATCATTCCGATCTCCTTTCCTTCCGCAAGTTCACTTCCCAACGCCATCATCTGCTGATAAACATTCTCTGCCTTATGAATCGTCACATCCTCATAATTCCCCGTATATGCCCGTACCTTCACTTCGAATGATCCATCGGAAGTATCATAGAGCATTGCCTTGGCAGACGTGGTGCTTGCCTCCAATACCAAAATATACATACACTACCAACCTTTCAAAAAAATACCATTTTGCAATTATAAAATCTAATTTATAT
>JALERW010000082.1 GCA_022763925.1 Lachnospiraceae bacterium | reverse complement strand
GGTTCCGGAATAAGTACCACGTACAGGAAAGCTATTATGAGATGCTTAAGACACTTGCGGATGAGATTGATATCAATGCCCAGCAGAACCTGGATGTGAAGGAAGGCTTTGCCGTAGCATCGGAAGGAAGCTTCAAATTCGGCGGACATGAATTTGTACCGGATGAGAAGAATTACAAAGAAACCATTCCAAATCCTGCAGATGTCAAGCGGATCACCGATGCCATCCGGGAAGCAAAGAAGCAGTCGGATTATGTCATGGTGAGCATTCACTCCCATGAAATGACCGGAGAAGACAAGGAAAAACCTGCGATGTTTCTTCAGCTTTTTGCCAGAGCCTGTGTCGATGCCGGAGCTTCGGCTGTTCTGGGCCATGGACCGCATATTCTGAGAGGAATTGAGGTTTATAAGGGCAGTATCATTTTCTACAGTCTTGGAAATTTTCTGTTTGAGAATGATACCACAACGCATCAGCCGGCAGAATTTTACGAGAAATATCATATGTCCAACATCAGCATGGTGGGAGAGGGCATGGATAACCGAAGTAAAAACGGAACCATTGGCCTGGGCGTGAATAAAGATGTCTGGCGTTCGGTGATTGCCCAGTGGGATGTTGTGGACGGCAAAGCGGTCAGCTTAAAACTGTATCCGATCCATCTGGGCATGGAGCTTCCCAGATACCGAAGAGGACTGCCGGCTTTTGCCCGGGATGATGAGCTTCTGCTCCATCTGGCAGACCTGTCGCGGGAATTCGGAACAGACATCACGATAGAAAATCATGTGGGAATTGTGAAACTGTAAGGAGGCGGGCGTATGCAGCACTCGATTGAAGATATTGAATATGCAGAATATCTGTTTGATAAATTTTATGGTATCGGGAGCTCGGAAAACGGCGGGGTAACCAGACTTGGCTACACGGAAGTGGAGGACGAGATGCATGATACCTTTAAATTGCTGGGGGATGAGAAGGGTTACGGCAATTACACGGATGAGGTGGGAAACACCTATCTGTACAGCAAAGACTGTGATATGGACGAGGAATATTATCTGATTGCTTCTCATCTGGATTCTGTCATCGAAGGGGGCCGGTATGATGGTGTGGCCGGCATTATTACCGGACTTCTGATCATGAACTGGGCAAAGCGGGACGGTCTGTCCCTTCCGATCCGAATCGGAGCCATGCGCTGTGAGGAGTCCAGTAATTTTGGCCGAAGCACCATCGGCAGCGGCCTGATCACCGGAGAGGTATATAAGCATGATATCGGAGATGCGGTGAACAAGCAGGGAGAAAGTCTCCGGGAGGTATTCAAACGGAAGGGGTACAGCCTTCAGCCGCCAAGAATTCAGGGCGTAAAGGAATACATCGAACTTCATATCGAACAGGGAAAGGTGCTGGAGGAGTATGGAGACCGGATCGGCATTGTTCAGACCATCGCGGGACCGAGGCGGTTCAATATTCATATTCACGGCAATGCGGAGCATTCCGGTGCGACTCCCATGGGAATGCGTACAGATGCCCTGTGCGCAGCTGCCGAAATCATATTGGAAATAGAAGAGATCGGAAAATCCGAATCTATTTATCAATCGGTGGCGACTGTGGGAACCGTGAGCAACAAGCCGAATGCCCTGAACGTCATTCCCGGTGAGGTACAGCTGGGAGTCGATATGAGAGGAATCGATCCGGCCAGCCTGGACCGCATGGAGGCACGGCTGAAAGCGGTGTGCAAACGGGTGTGTGAAAAACGTAAGCTGAAATATTTCCGGGAGAAAACCTCGGATATTCCGCCGATCGGCATGTCCATGGAGCTGCAGCAGAAGCTTCTGCGCGCGGCTAAGGAGCTTAAAATTCCGCACCGCTCTATGATCAGCGGGGCGGGACATGACGCCATGTCCTTTGCCCATATCTGTGATACTGCCATGGTTTTTATCCCGTGTGCAAAAGGCATCAGCCATAACAAAAAGGAATTTACCACCATTGAATCCATCTGTGACGGAGCTCAGGTGATTTATCAGTATCTGAAGGAGGAAGCGCGATGATCCTGATTAAAGACGGAAGACTGATTGATCCCAAAAGGGGAATTGATGATGTTCTGGATATCCTGATTGAAGGAAAGAAAATAAAGAAGATAGGAAAATATCAGCGAAGCGATGATTATGAGCGGATCATCGAGGCAAAGGGCATGATTGTATCGGCCGGCCTGGTGGATGTGCATGTCCATTTCCGGGATCCGGGCTTTACCTACAAGGAAGATATTGCGAGCGGGGCAAGAGCTGCGGCGAAAGGCGGTTATACCACGGTTGTGTGTATGGCAAATACAAAGCCGGCGGCGGATAACGAGGATACGATCCGTTATATTCTGGAGGAAGGGGAAAAGACCGGAATCCATGTGCTGACCTGCGCAGCAGTTACCAAAGGGCTGAAGGGAAAAGAGCTTACGGATATGGAGGCTCTGAAGGCATGCGGAGCTGCCGGATTTACGGATGACGGGATTCCTATGATGGATGAAAAGCTGGTGAAGCAGGCGATGGAAGAGGCAAGGAGACTGGATGTGCCGATCAGCTTCCATGAGGAGGATCCGGCTTTTATTGAAAATAACGGAATCAATCAGGGGGAGGTTTCAAAGACGCTTGGGATCGGCGGTTCTCCGGCACTGGCAGAGGATGTACTGGTTGCAAGAGACTGTATGCTGGCGCTTCACACAGGAGCTAAGGTAAATATTCAGCATATCAGCTCGCAGAATTCCGTAAAGATGGTCCGTCTGGCCAAAGAGATGGGAGCACATGTGACGGCAGAGGTGACACCGCATCATTTTTCCCTGAATGAGGATGCGGTACTGAAATACGGGACACTGGCCAAAATGAATCCTCCTCTTCGGACAAGAATGGATCGATATGAGATCATAGAGGGGATCAAGGACGGAACGATAGATATTATTGCGACGGATCATGCCCCACACAGCAAAGAGGAGAAGGACCGTCCTCTGACGGAGGCGCCCAGCGGCATTATCGGACTGGAAACGGCTCTGGCACTCGGGATTACCAAGCTGGTGCGCAAAGGGCATGTGACCATTATGCAGCTGATGGAGCTGATGAGCCTTAATCCTGCAAAGCTGTACGGGTTGGATCGGGGATACATCGATGAGGGGGCTGATGCGGACCTGGTGATTTTCAGTGAGGGAGAAAGGTGGAAGGTGGAGAGCTTTGCCTCTAAATCGTCTAATTCTCCGTTCCTCGGTGAAGAGCTGTACGGAAAAGTGAAATATACCATATGCGCCGGAAAAATCGTATACGAGGACGGCGCCGGGGACTGAAAAACGAGGAAGGAAATCACGGCCAAAACAGGAGGGAATGTATGAAGAAATACCGGAAACTGCTGTTTGATGTGGACAATACGCTGCTGGATTTTGACGAGGCAGAGAGAAACGGGATCCGAAAGGTGCTTGAAGCCTATGGGGAAATACCGGATGAAGGCAAGCTTGCCCTTTACAGCAGCATCAACGCCAGCCTCTGGAAGGCATATGAGCGGGGAGAAATAGTGCGTGATACTATTATGGAGACCCGTTTTCAGCTGTTTTTTGACCGGCTGGGGAAGCAGATAAACGGTCAGAAGGCAGAGGAGCTGTACCGGGCACAGCTGGATGCATCCGCGGTCATGATCGAGGGGGCGCAGGAGCTTCTGGATGTGCTGGCACCGGAATATGAGCTTTATGTGATCACCAATGGGGTATCAGAAACGCAGTACCGGCGTTTGAAGACATCGGGAATTGACCGTTATATGAAGGGGATTTTTGTGTCCGAAGATGCAGGATTTCAGAAACCCCGAAAAGAATTTTTTGAATACTGCTTTTCCAGGATGGAAGATCCGGATCCTTCCGGAATGCTTGTGATCGGAGACTCGCTGAGCTCGGATATCCGGGGAGGAAATGCTGCCGGGATTGACACTTGCTGGTTCAACCGTAAAGGGGAGAGTGGTATGGAGGGTATCACGGTTACTTATGAGATTCACCGGCTGGAGGAGCTGGAAAGGCTCCTGAAGGTATAAAGCCGCTGGCCCGGGAGAAAAGAACCTCACAGTTATTCAAAATTTTACTAGGCAATTACCTCTGTTTGGGTTATACTGTTCCTATAGCTTTGATGTTTTCGTACGGACAGAGCTGTTTTCTTCCGGGGAACATCGATGCATAGGAAAAAGGGACTATGGAAACGGGGGGCTGTACAATGGGAGGACCATGTATGGAGAGCACAAAAAAATCATTGGCTGACGGCTATCGGGAGATGCTTCCATGCGGCTGTTACCTGGCGATTGAGAACGGGGAAGCGTATGTGGCATATGACTTCCTGAGCGTTTATCATAAGCGTGAGATGGAATATCGGGTACCGGTTGATCAGATCCATAAGCATCTGGACTGTCTGAAGAAGAATCTGGAGGTTTATCTGGAGACCAAGGATCAGATACCGAAGATCGTTATGAGCTCGTCCGGAATAGGCGGAATGCGTATCTGGTACAACAATGAGTATCCGGGGGTATGCATTGAAGGGGATTATTTTGCGGTGGAGACATGGGCAGAATATGAAGTATATGAGAAGAGCTTTCTGAAAGCAGAGAGGCTGGCAAAAGAATACCTGAAAGGTCAGGAGACGGCGCAGGAGGAAGCATAACAGCAGAAGGAAGGCGTCGAACAGACAGCTGCGCATAATCAGGAAGAGAAAGACCGGATTTTTGATGAAATCTGGTCTTTGCCGTTTAAAGGAAGGACTCCGATCCTGTCATACGGAAAACAAAAGGTGTGTCGGAGCGGAAATATTGACAAATAAGGGAAAATGGATTATAATAATGTTTTCCTTAGAAATATCTGTCAAATTGAGAGAAAACGGAAATCATGATAAAAAAACGGAGAGAAATGTCTGAATTGTCAAGATAATTCAGAAAAAAATAACAGCTGATTGCAGGGGAGGAAGCAATTATGAATAAGAATACAACAGATATCACATTGTCCGCATATTTCAATGATATCGTTATCGGTTACTATGAAGATGAGGATCTGGTGAAGTCGTTCGGAAAGAAATTCGGTTTTGATGTGGATAAAGATACTTTTATGGCCGTTTCTTTCCTTTATCCGTCGGATGCCTATGTGAGAAATGAGGATAAGGAGAAGTTAAAACCGGCAGCAGAAGCCATGATTCAGTACTCGGGGATCAATAAGAAGATCGGCGGAAGCCAGGTAATGGTAGCTGATATGGGACTCGTGGTGATTCTGACCAGCCATTCCAAGAGAGATATGCATTATGCTCTGGAGGATATCAAGAATGAAGCGCTGGAGCAGCTGGAGAAGATTGACTCCGATATGCGGATCCGCGTAGGTATCGGGACGATGGAGAGCGGTATCAAGGGGATCAAGCATACCTATAAGAACGCGCTGGATGCGGTGCGTGCGGGAGAAATCTTCAAGCCGGACCGCGTGATTCTGGAATATATGGGTATGGAGATTTACAGTGCCATTAACCAGATGGTGGTAAGCTATGGAGACCGTCTGACCAGAACCGTGCTGAAGCAGCTGGGAGAGACGGAGAAAAAGGTTCTTTCCAAGTATTATAAATGTAAGGAAGATGTGGCGCTGACAGCCCGGCAGCTTGATATGACGGAGGAAGAGGTGCAGGCAAGCCTGGTACAGGTGAAGATCAATACCGGCCTGGATGTGAATGATAATGAAGATAATTTCAAGCTTCATTTTATCACTATTGCCAAGAAGGTTCTGGAGAATGATGAGCGCATTAAGCGCAATCATTAGAAAGGTCTGTCAGCACAGGATTTTTTCTTCAGAGAATCTGCTGTAGAATTTACCTGTGTACAGACATGAGGAATTTGTGCAAAAAGACCTTTGAAAATAGAGAAAAAAACTGATATAGTAATCATACAGCGTGTAGCGTGACTGCGTAAATCCGGTTGCCGTTACATGCTGTTTTTTTATTGCAGAGCGATCTGCAGCTATGCGTGTGGCCAGAGGCGTAAATCCAGCTTTTGACGGCACGTATTTTTTTATGGATGATGACATCCATAATTTTATATAAGCATGAGGAGGCAATATTATGAATGAACAGACAGGAGCTAATTCCTTCCTGGAGATGGAGAAACTGGGAACTTTGATGCGCAGGTATTCGATACCGTGCATCATCTCCCTTCTTGTGGCAGCGCTTTACAACATCGTTGACCAGATTTTTATTGCAAATGCCGATTATCTGGGCTCATACGGAAATGCAGCAAATACGGTGGTATTTCCGCTGACAGTAGTGGCTCTGGCGATAGCGGTAATGATCGGAGACGGATGCTGTGCGTTTGTCAGCATTTGCCTGGGAGCAAAAAATGAAGAGCATGCGCATAAGAGTATTGGAAATGCCATTGTATTGTGTATTGTCAGCAGTATGATTCTGACTGCAATCTATCTGATTTTTCAGAATCAGATTCTGACGGCCTTTGGGGGACGTGTAAATGAAGAGACTTTTCATTATTCAAAAGAATATTTTTTCTATATCACGGTGGGAATTCCCTTTTACATGTTCGGGCAGGAATTAAATCCTGTCATCCGTTCGGATGGAAGTCCGAAATTTGCCATGATTTCTACCCTGGCCGGTGCAGTGGTCAATATCATTCTGGATCCGATTTTCATTTTTGTTTTTCATTGGGGCATGATGGGAGCTGCCGTGGCTACAGTAGCTGGCCAGGTATTGACAGCGGTGCTTGCCATCTGGTATCTGTTCCATCTGAAAGCTGTAAAATTAAGCAGCCGCAGCTTTCACCTGGATGGAAGAGTTATCCGCAAGTTTATTCCTCTTGGAATCTGCAGCTTCCTGTCCCAGATTTCCCTGGTTGCAGCTATGGCAGCTGTCAATAATATGATCCGGAAATATGGCGCCCTGGATCCGGTTTTCGGTCAGGCGCAGTATGCCCAGATTCCCATGGCTGTGGTCGGAATTGTTATGAAATTCTTCCAGATTGTGATCTCCGTCGTGGTAGGTATGGCTGCAGGCTGTATTCCAATCGTAGGCTATAACATTGGTGCCGGAAGGAAAGACCGGGCAAAGCAGCTGTTTCATTATCTTCTGACGGCTGAGGCATGTGTGGGTCTGGCTGCGTTGCTGATTGCGGAGCTTTTGCCGGAGCAGCTGATTCGGATCTTTGGTGCTGCAAATGAGAGCGTGTACTATACCGAGTTTGCCGTGAAAGCATTCCGTGTATATCTGTGCATGATGATTTTAGCCTGCGTCAACAAAGCAACCTTTATTTATCTTCAGTCGCTGGGAGAGGCAATGCTGTCTACTGTCCTTTCCATGGTCCGTGAGGTAGTATTCGGCGTGGGCTTTGCACTTTTGCTTCCGGTATTTTTCGGACTGGATGGTGTGCTGTATTCCATGCCCGTGTCGGATGTACTTACATTTATTATCTCATTGTGGGCAATCATGCATACGTGCAGAAAACTGAGTGAATAAGATTCAGAAACGGAGGAATGTATTATGAACAGAATCATTACCATCAGCAGAGAATTTGGCAGTGGGGGACGTACCATCGGAAAGATGACGGCAGAACGGCTGGGAATTCCCTGTTACGATCAGGAGCTGATTACAAAGCTGGCAGAGAAAAGCGGATTTACTGCGGAATATGTGAAGGAACGAAGTGAATATACGGAGCATGCCGGATGGTTTTCCAATGCTTTCAGCGGAAGATCCCTGGATGGCACGTCAAATCAGGATTATCTTTGGGTGATTCAGCGGAAAATACTTCTGGAGCTTTCCGAGCAGGAATCTTGTGTGATCGTGGGACGATGTGCAGACTATGTGCTCCGGGACCATGCAGACTGTCTCAGGGTATTTATTCATGCAGACATGGAAAAGCGTGCAGACCGTATTGTAAGAGTATATGGGGAGACGAAAGATGCACCGAAGAAACGGCTCAGAGAAAAGGACCGCAGAAGGGCGGTCTACTATCAGTTCTATACGGACATGGAATGGGGGAAAGCTCAGAATTATCACATTTCACTGGACAGCGGAACGCTGGGAATTGACTGCTGCGTAGAATTGCTGACACAGCTGTATTAAAGTGTACAAATAGAAAATGAACGTGAGAAACGCATCATCTGAAAAAAACACGGATGATGCGTTCCTTTTTGTGATTGACGCAGAGAATGTACCGTGGTAGGGTATAGCTGTAAATCAGGAGGATGCATATGCGATATATAAAACCACATTACTATGATAAGTTCAGCTGCCTTGCGGATCAATGCCCGGATACCTGCTGCGCCGGCTGGGCAATCATGATTGATGAAGAGTCTTTGAAATACTATAGTCGTGTGAAGGGCCCTTTTGGGAATCGTCTGAAAAATTCAGTTAACTGGGAGGACGGAAGCTTTTTGCAATATGAGCGCCGCTGCAGTTTTTTGAATGAAGAAAATCTGTGTGATCTCTACCGGGAGCTTGGCCCCGATGCTTTGTGTGACACCTGTCGAAGGTATCCCCGGCATGTGGAAGAGTTTGAGGGGCTAAGGGAGCTTTCTCTGTCACTGTCCTGTCCGGAAGCGGCACGGATGATTCTGAACTGCAGGGAACCGGTCCGCTTTCTTTGGGAAGAAACGGATGAGGAGGATGAAGAATTTGAAGACATGGATCCGCTGCTGTTTACTCAGCTTGAGGACGCCAGGGATGTTATGTTGAAGATTTTGCAGGACAGAAGTGCATTTGTGGATGAACGCCTGCAAATTATCCGATGTATGGCCCGGGATATTCAGAATGAAATTGACAAAGAAGAATACTTTACAATAGATAAAACCATAAATAAATATAATAAGAAAGAAAATAATTTCTTGTTAAAAGAGAAAACAGATAAGAAGGATTTTATGCAAAAATGCAGGGATTTCCAGGTATTCCGAAAAATGGAGACACTGAGGGAAACGTGGAGAAAATTTCTGGATGATACATGGGAACACCTTTTTCTTGCGGGAGAAGAAAGCTATGAAACACTCAGAGCAGAGTTTGAGGCTGACTTTCTGGGAGAAAAAGAAAGGGAAGAAGCCTGGGAGTGCATGCGGGAACAGCTGGCGGTATTCTTTTTGTATACCTATTTCTGCGGAGCTGTGTATGACGGCTACATATATGCAAAAGCTGCACTTGCTGCATTTTCTGTGGAGTGGTTAAAGGAGTTCAGTATGGCAAGGTGGCTTGAAAATGGAAAACAGCTGGAACTGCAGGAGGTGACAGAGCTTTCCTGGAAATATGCAAGAGAGGTGGAACATTCGGATGTGAATCTGGGAATCCTGATGGAGTGGCTGGATGAGGAGATGCAGGAATAAATTATAGAAGGTTTTTTCTGCATATATTATTAAGGAAATAATAGATGCAGGCGAACTATGATCGATCAGAAAATGGAAAATCTTTTAAACTTGGCCCTGGAGGCTACACCGGATGAACGGCAGAAGTCACTGAATCTGAATGTGGGATTTGATGAGGAGACGGACACCTGGGATGTGATCGTAAAGTATTCCGGTGATCTGAAGGCGATTGAGTCGGAATCCATTCATGTAGTGGAGCTGCTGAATGAATATGCAATTGTGACGCTAAAGAGAGAGGCGCTGGAACAGCTGGCCGCTTTCCCGCAGGTAGAATATATTGAAAAACCCAAACGGCTTTTCTTCGGAGTGAATCAAGGGCGTGAGGCTTCCTGTATGGAGGCGGTTCAGAATGCCCGCTTTGATTTGTTTGGTCAGGGGGTTCTTGTAGCAGTGATTGATTCCGGCGTGGATTATGCGCATCCGGATTTTCGGAACAAGGATGGCAGTACCCGAATTTTGGGATTGTGGGATCAGACGGCACAGCCTCGAACGAACGGAGAACAGCCCCCCAAGGGATATCGGATCGGTGTGGAATATTCCATGGCACAGATAAATGAGGCGCTGGCAGCCCAGACAGAAGAGGCAAGGTATGCGGTTGTGCCAAGCAGGGATCTCGGCGGACATGGAACCGGAGTATTGGGTATCGCGGCGGGAAACGGAAATGCTTCCGGCGGACGCTATCGGGGCGTTGCCTCTGAAAGTGATATTCTGGTGGTGAAGCTGGGAAACCCCAGGCAGGGGGCTGAAGACTTCCCAAGAACCACGGAACTGATGCAGGGAGTTGACTATGTGATACGCAAAGCACTGGAGCTTGGAAAGCCGGTGGCTGTCAACCTGAGCTTTGGAAATACGTACGGGGCCCATGACGGCTCCTCTCTTGTTCCGTTGTTTCTGGATGATATGTCTAATATCTGGAAAAGCGTGATCTGTGTGGGAACCGGAAACGAGGCGGATAGAGCTGGACATACGGAAGGCTTTCTCCGTGACAGGATACCGCAAGAAGTGGCTTTTACCATAGGCAGTTATGAGCCGTCCATGAATATTCAGATCTGGAAAAATTATGTGGATGAGTTTGATATTACGATTATTCATCCTTCCGGACAGCAGGCGGGGCCGATTCAGAAAATTCTCGGACCGCAGCGGTTCCGGCTTGGGCAGACGGAGCTTCTGATTTATTACGGGGAGCCCAGTCCCAACAGCCGTGCACAGGAAATATATATAGATTTTCTTCCGACAGATGCTTATGTGGACAGTGGTATATGGAAAATCGGGCTGATTCCCGGACGGA
This sequence comes from Lachnospiraceae bacterium, assembly GCA_022763925.1. Taxonomy (GTDB): domain Bacteria; phylum Bacillota; class Clostridia; order Lachnospirales; family Lachnospiraceae; genus JAGTTR01. Next base: position 313 of record JALERW010000082.1, on the reverse strand, counting down.
TTGTGCAGGGAAACTATGATATGTGGATGCCGTCCGGTGCAGTATTGAATGCGGAAACCGGATTTCTTTTCCCAATAGAGGAAACGACACTTACGATTCCCTCCAGCAGTTCCCGGGTGATTTCTGTAGGAGCCTATAATTCCAGAACGGATGCCTATGCGGAGTTTTCCGGGAGAGGATATACCCGGGAGATCCGGGAGGTGAAGCCGGATCTGGCGGCTCCGGGGGTACAGATTATGACTGCAGCGCCCGGAGGAGGGTATCAGCCACGGACGGGTACTTCCTTTGCAACTCCTTTTGTCACAGGGGCAGC
>JALERW010000075.1 GCA_022763925.1 Lachnospiraceae bacterium | reverse complement strand
CCGTCCGTCCGGAGAAATTCCGGAGAGCAGCATGCCGTTGTCACTCAGTACCTGACGGTAATCGTTATTTACCTCGTAGCGGTGACGGTGGCGCTCATGGATGACTTCCTCGCCGTACAGGGCATAGGCTCTGGAGGCTTTGTTCAGAACACAGGGGTAGGAGCCCAGCCTTAAGGTGCCGCCGATGTCCTCCACACCGTTCTGGTCAGGCATGAGGTCAATGACCGGATGCGTGGTTTTCGGATCCAGCTCCACACTGTGGGCGTCATGATATTTTACCACATGTCTTGCAAATTCCACGATGGAGAGCTGCATGCCGAGGCACAGCCCGAGGAACGGGATTTTGTGGGTTCTTGCGTATTCAATGGCGGTAATCTTTCCTTCGATTCCGCGGTTTCCGAAGCCGCCGGGAACAAGAATGCCGTTGACATCGCCAAGGACCTCGTCTGCATTGTCAGGGGTAAGGGTCTCGGAATCAACCCATTTGATATTAACGACTGCCCGGCTGGCGATTCCGCCGTGTTTAAGCGCTTCCACCACACTGATGTATGCATCGTGAAGGGCAATGTATTTTCCTACCAGAGCAACCGTTACCTCTGTGGTCGGATGCTTTAAGGCATTTACCATGTCGGTCCAGTCACTTAAGTCCGGTTCCGGGCAGTCAAGCTTTAAGCACTCACAGGCAACCTGGGCCAGATGCTCTTCCTCCATGGCGAGGGGGGCTTCATATAAATATTCCACATCCAGGTTCTGAAGCACATGGCTGTTGGGAACATTGCAGAACAGGGCAATTTTGTCCTTGATTCCCTGATCCAGCGGCATCTCCGAACGGCAGACAATGATATCCGGCCAGATGCCCATTCCCTGAAGCTCTTTGACAGATGCCTGGGTAGGTTTGGTCTTCATCTCGCCTGAGGCTTTCAGATACGGGATCAGGGTAACGTGTATCAGGATGGCATTGTCATGTCCGACTTCGTGCTGGAACTGACGGATGGATTCCAGAAAAGGCTGACTTTCAATATCACCAACGGTTCCGCCCACCTCGATGATGGCGATTCTGGTAGCTGTATCCGTAAAATTGCGGTAAAACCGGCTCTTGATCTCATTGGTGATGTGCGGGATAACCTGAACGGTTCCTCCGCCGTAGTCGCCGCGGCGTTCCTTCTGAAGTACGGACCAGTAGATCTTTCCGGTGGTAACATTGGAATTCTTGTCCAGACTTTCATCGATGAAACGCTCATAATGTCCCAGGTCCAGGTCTGTCTCGGCTCCGTCATCGGTAACGAACACCTCGCCGTGCTGTATCGGATTCATGGTTCCGGGATCGATATTGATGTAAGGGTCAAATTTCTGCATGGTCACTTTGTAACCGCGGGCTTTGAGCAATCTTCCGAGAGATGCGGCAGTAATTCCCTTGCCGAGTCCGGATACAACGCCGCCTGTGACGAAAACGTATTTTACTGGCATAATCCATCCTCCTGTATAATTTTTTTTTAACTGAAATATTATACAACCATAAAAAAGAGAAATCCACTTCTTTTTGAAAAAAGATAAAATACCGGAAAAACGCCTGAAAAAGCAGGCGTATTTTATAGAATCTTTAGAAGTATACAATGAAAATTCACATTCCTGATATTGATTTAAAAAGAAATTCTCTCTATAATAATAGTATTGCGAAACAGGAGGAGCATTATGGAAAATAATAACAACAGGAAGAATAATATGAACGGGAACCGGGATCCGAAGAATAATAAGACCAACGGCCTCGTTTTGATGATATTATCTGTCGTCCTGCTGATGTCTATGTATTTTATGCGGAATATCCGGTCGGACGCTTCGGAGCAGGAGGTGCCCTATTCGGAATTTATTCAGATGGTGAAGGACGGCCAGATCGATACGGTCGTTATGGAATCAGACCGTATCACGTTTAAAAAGAAGGCAGGCAAGAAGGAAGAGGGAGCCGGGAACGAAGGCTTGTTCGGAAATGACAAGGTCACTTATTATACGGGAGATTTTCCCGATGATTCCCTGAAGGATACCCTGGAGGAATACGATGTTTCCTATACAAAGGAGATACCGGATACCACAGGAGTGATCCTCTATAATGTGCTCAGCTTTGTGATACCGGTGCTGCTTCTGGTCATCGGCTACTCCTTTATCATGAGCCGTATGTCCAAGGGCGGCGGCATGATGGGCGTAGGAAAGAGCAAGGCCAAGGTATATATGCAGAAGGAGACCGGAGTGACCTTCAAGGATGTGGCAGGTCAGGATGAGGCGAAGGAATCGCTTCAGGAGGTTGTGGATTTCCTTCACAATCCGGGAAAATATACGAAGATCGGTGCAAAGCTTCCGAAGGGAGCTCTGCTTGTGGGTCCTCCAGGAACCGGTAAGACCCTGCTTGCCAAGGCGGTGGCGGGGGAAGCCAATGTACCGTTTTTCTCCCTTTCCGGTTCGGATTTTGTGGAGATGTTTGTAGGTGTCGGAGCTTCCAGAGTCCGGGATCTTTTTGAGGAAGCCAAGAAAATGGCTCCGTGCATTATTTTCATTGATGAGATCGATGCCATCGGAAAACGCCGGGATACCGGATACGGCGGAGGAAACGATGAGCGGGAGCAGACCTTAAATCAGCTGCTGTCTGAGATGGATGGCTTTGATACCTCCAAGGGGCTTCTGATCCTGGCGGCGACCAACCGGCCGGAGGTGCTGGATCAGGCATTGCTGCGGCCGGGACGTTTTGACCGGAGGGTGATTGTGGACAAACCGGACCTGAAGGGCCGTGTAAATATTCTCAAGGTGCATTCCAAGGATGTGCATCTGGATGAAACGGTGGATCTGGAGGCAATCGCTCTGGCTACAAGCGGAGCGGTAGGTTCCGATCTGGCCAATATGATCAATGAAGCGGCAATCCTGGCCGTAAAGGCAGGAAGAAATATGGTCTCTCAGAAGGATCTGTTTGAGGCTGTGGAAGTTGTTCTGGTGGGTAAGGAGAAAAAGGATCGGATTCTCAGCAAGGA
>JALERW010000049.1 GCA_022763925.1 Lachnospiraceae bacterium | reverse complement strand
AATCCATCCAGCTGATCTGCAGGAATCCTCGCCGTCATGCTGGCATATTTTCTTCCGCGATACGAATAACTGCTGCCGCTGATGTCCGAATGCTCCACATAGCCTTTGCACGCACGGATCTGTTCGGAAAGCTCTTCCAGGAAAACGTCAAATTCTTTCGTCTCCATATTCATATACGCATTCCGGATCAGCTTCCGGTTCCCGGCTTCCGAACCGGAAATATCTCCGGCTCCCGATTCTGCACTTCCGGATTCCAGGTCATTTTCCCCATAATCATAGGATGTCATTGCATAGCCGTCTTCTGACGTCTCCTCCACAGCTTCCTCCCACTTGGCCTCCTCCCATGTCTCAGAAGCCGCTGCCGAGTCCTTGGAAAATCCCGAAGACGCGCCGCAGCCGGCAAGCAAAACTACCGTCAGAACAACCATAACGATTCTTTTCATAAAACCCTCCCTTTCAGACATATTCCTTTCTCTGATATTTCCGTTTCTGTTCTCCTGATCTATCAGAGTCCGGCCGGCCCCCATCTGTTGCATCAGTCCTGAAACAGATTTTTTATTTCCATAAACAGCTCCTGATCCGCTTCGATCTTCTCCTCTCCTCCGATCACACAGAAATTATTCTGGGAAAGAACCGCCTGTACCAGAGGAGCAAGCGCACGGATATCCTCGGGTGATGCCTGAAGGATCTCATCTCTCTCCCTCTGAAGATCCTCCTCTGTCACCTGATTGCGGTACATGCTCAGCGCTTTTCTTCCCTTTGCCGCAGGATTCAGCGGTGTATCCAGATCACTGATCGTACCGATGATATATTTGCGCATGGTCTGTTCATCCGCCTGGAACTGCTGCAGATAGGCCGGCGTTCCCTCAAATACCGCTTTCGAAGCTCCAAGATTCGGATCCCGATAGGTCACAAGATAAGAATCACCGATCCTGGAAAAGCCGCTCATGCAGCCATAAGCACCGCCCTTCACCCGGATATTGATCCACAGATAATCATAGCTCAGCAGCACCTTCAGGATCCGCAGCACTCCCGTATAGGAAAAGCCTGCGTCAATAAAATTGCCCGCACTGGCCACATACTGTACCTTGGAAGCTGTGCGGAAGCCCTCATTGCACTTTCTCACCGTCAGCTGATACGGCGCTTCCTTTCGTTCCTCTTCGAAGAGCCCTGCAGTAAAATCCGAAAGCAGCTCTTTCAGCCGGATAATCCCATTCTTTCCGGAGGTATAATGCACCAGAAGATTTTCCGGACGGAAAATATAAGTCATGAGCTCCTGAAGATTTTCCATGATTTCTTCCCTGTGCTCTTCGTACGCACGTTCCAGCTGCTCCACGGTGGCATAGAATCCGATTCCGCTGGTCCGGTCACTGAAGGCGGCCAGCGGCGAGGTATAAGCCATGGCACGCATGGAGGCCGCAGAATGTCCGGAGGAAACAAGGCTTTCCTGAAGGCCGGCCTTCTGCTTCGCCAGAATCTCACGAATCCGCTTCTCATCCTTAAATCTGGAGGTAAACAGGATTTCTCCGATCAGCCTAAACGCATCATCCAGCTGTTCCTCCAGAACCTTCGCCCGAATGCTGAGAGCAGCCGTATAATCCTTATGCTGCTTCGCATTTCCGTATATACTTAATGAGGCTGCGATTCCTCCGGTAAGAATATTGATCTCATGAAACAGCTCCTGATAGCTGTAGTGCTCCGTATCCACATATCCCAGCACACCGGGCAAAAGCCCCAGATAGGGCAGAAGCCGGTCCGGAACCTGCCTGGTGTCAAAATCCAGCTGCAGATACCCGATGCCATTGGTGGAAAGAGGCGTATGCAGTACCTTCGTCCTGCCGCACATATACTCCTCCAGAGGAATTTTCTCAATTGTTTTACGGATATCGCTGATCTGAAGCACAGGAATGGCTTCCAGGTCCTCCTTCGTGGACGGTTCCTCCTGATAGGCCTTCAGAGCCTTTGTATTTCGCACCAGCGCTTCCCTCTGCTCCCGGGACAGGCTTTCCTTATAGGTCTTAAGCTTTTCTGCCGTCTCCGCCTCGGTTTTTGCCGTCAGCCCCTTCTCCGGACGGATGATCACAATCGATGCATGGAGATTGTCCAGAAGATATGTCTGAATCAGCTGTTCATAATAACCGGTATCCACCTGTTTTCTCAGAAACGCAAACGTATCCAGTGCCTCCAGATGCATAAAGGGCTGCGCATCATCATAGAGCCAGCTGTCAAAGGCCTGCAGTCCGTACATGAGGCCCTTGGGATAGGGACCGAAATCCGCCTCCCGATACCGGAATTCATAGTAATTGATTCCTGCCTTCAATGCCTTCCGATCCAGGCCTTCCTTCACGAGCCTTCTGAGCTCCGCCTCAATCACCTGAACGAACCGTTCCTTATCCTCCGGATTGGCATTTCTTGCAATAACGGAAAAGATCGGCTGCCGGATTCCATTGTCATAGGAGCTGGAAATATCCTTCCCGATCCCTGCATCCAGAAGTGCCTGCTTCAGAGGCGCACCGGATGCTCCCAGAAGCGCATATTCCAGAATCTCAAAGGCAAGATACAGCTTCTTATCCAGACTGGTGCCGATCACCTTATTATAGGAAAGATACGTATGATCCTTCTCCTCCTCTCCCAGAGAAATAGAGTAGGTCTTCACCACCTCTGCCGTTTTCCCGAAAGGCTTCTGAAGCGGGATTTCGGAATCGATCTCTAACGCATCATACCGGCATAAATATTCCCGGTCCATCCAAAGCAGCTTCTCCTCTACATCCATATTCCCGTACAGGTAAATGTAGCTGTTGGCAGGCTGATAATATCTGCGGTGAAACTCCAGAAAATCCGAGTATTTCAGCGTCGGAATCACCTCCGGATCCCCTCCGGACTCATTGGCATAACAGGTATCCGGAAAAAGGGAATTCAAAATCACACGGTCCAGAACCCCTTCCGCAGATGAGAACGCCCCTTTCATCTCGTTATATACGACTCCGTTATAAATCAGATCTCCGTCCGGCTCCTCCAGCTCATAATGCCAGCCCTCCTGGCGGAAAATCTCTTCCTTCTTATATATATTAGGACAGAACACCGCATCCATATACACATGCATCAGGTTCTGAAAATCCGTATCATTGCAGCTGGCCACCGGATATACGGTCTTGTCAGAATAGGTCATGGCATTCAGGAAGGTATTCAGAGAGCCCTTTACCAGCTCCACAAACGGATCCTTTCCCGGAAACCGCTCTGAACCGCAAAGCACCGAATGCTCCAGAATATGGGGTACACCTGTGCTGTCACTCACCGGCGTCCGGAACCCGATGCAGAATACCTTATTATCATCCTCATTGGAGAGCACCAGCACTCTGGCTCCGCTCTTTTTATGCTTCATATAATAACCTCTGGAATCCAGGTCCGAAACGGGACGGTCCTCCAGAATTTCATATTTTTCCAATACTTCCTGTCTCATGCTCTGTAAATACTCCTTCCGGCATACTAGTTTTCTCAAGGTATGTAAATTTTATTATACCATTTTATCCCTGTTTTGGATAGCCGCAAAACAAAAGGACAGAGAGGTTTCTTTCTCTCCGTCCCTTGTGTCGTCCGAATGCTTTTTACGTTATTCGTGCAGGCGCTTGATGATCTTGTAGATGATCTCATTTTCATTTACCAGCGGCTTCTTATGAGCGAAGAAAATGATTCCGTCACAGGGTGCCAGGATCTGGTTAATGATATCTCCCTCATAGGGATGAATGATATCCGCGAGAAGCTCTCCCTGGTGTACCTCCTCCCCGGCCTCCTTATGCCGGCGGTAAATACCTCCGCAGTTGCTGTGTACGATCAGAAGATCATCCTCATTTACCATGCTTGCGATATAGCCGCTGTGACTGTTGTACCGCACGATGCCCATCCGGGTCAGGAAACGCAGAATTGCCGCCACTGCCTGTCTGGCCGACCGCTCATCGATCTCATCCGTCTCCTTGGTATATACGGAAAAGGCGCTGGTGTTCCACAGCTGCCAGTTATAATTCAGCGTTGTCGTATCGATGGGGCGCGGTTTCCGGATCACCACATAAGGCAGCCCGAACAGATTGGCAAGGCTCGGATTCTGATAGCCGGTTTCCATCATACGCACATGCGGGACAAAATCCCCGGGAAGATAAAAGCTTGCCAGCTGAATACCGTAGCTGTAGCTCTGTACCGCTTCAAACAGCCCTGCCGCAATCCGCTGGGTCGTCTCCCCCTCGCTGTAACCCGGAAACATCCGGTTGATATCCGTATTGTCCGCAGACCAGAACCTTTTCCCGATATTCATGGCATAATAATTAACAGACGGAACAACAAGGATGCCGTTATCTCCCACGATTGCTCCACGCTCCTCCAGCTCCGTCAGCTTCCGGATCAGCTGGGAGCAGACATAGAGCTGCTGAATCTCATTTCCTCTGGTAGCGCCCACAATACAGGCAGATTTCTCTTCCTTACCGAAGTGATAGCCCCAGACCTTCATCTCCTCCCGGTAAGGAGAGCTCAGGGAATACAGAAGTTCCTTTCTCATTCCTCTTCACCTCCAAGCACCCGGGCAAGAAGTGCCCCTTCATATACAACCGGATATTCCCGGAGTGTAAAAATCATCCCGCTGATGGGGGAGAGTACCTTCTCCAGTACCTCTCCGGTCAGAGGACTGATAATATTCCCCAGGTGAGCCCCCTCGCGGATGGGCTCCCAGAATCTGGCACAGGGAATAAAGATGCCGGAGGCCTTCGCATTGACAAAGCCCACCTTTCCGTCTCTGGATACCACAGGAGTTCGCACCTCCTCCACCGGACCGTCCCAGATGCCCAGCTCCTTCATCAGGCGAAGGATTCCCCTCATCAGCTGGCTGGTAAATTCCTTTGTGATCCTCATGCCTACTCCCATCTCCACCACAAGCGTCGGGGTACCGATGGTATTCAGGCTGTGGGCAAGCGTCGCCTCCAGAACCGTTGCAGACGAATGCACCCAAATAAAATCCGTATTCAGCAGCTTTGCATAAGGCACCAGCTGCTCGGCCATATTCTCATTAATGCGTACCTGAGGAATCTCCCTCAGGTAAATGTTGCTGGCATGAATATCAATACACATATCTGCACCCCTGATGTCCTCCACCAGGCTTGCGGCAATGTGCTCTGCCATAGGTCCCTGCGGATTTCCGGGAAAGATCCGGTTCATATCCAGATCAAACATCGGAATTCCCCTTGTCACGGAATCAATTCCCAGCGGATTGAATGCCGGGAAAATTTCCACGATCCCCTTCAGATGCTGAGGCTGCTCCCTCAGCAGGCGGTTCAGCTCATAGCATACATACTGTCCCTCCAGCTCATCCCCATGAGTTCCGGTGACAATTACCATGCGTTTTTCCTTCCCCGTCATCCTTTGCGGCTCGATCCGGTTCTTCTGAATGCGCAGGCATTCCTCCACCGGAAGCTCCACCGATACAACGGTCTTAACCATTTTATATTTCCTCCACGTTTACGTATATACTCTGTTCCTGCCTGGCATTTCCGCAGAAAACTCCCCTGTCCACGATACAGTCGCGGTAATCTCTTCCGTGTGCAAGCTTAAGATACAGGTCGTCCACAAGAAGATCATTGGTCGGGTCCAGCCCCAGCCACCGGTCACGGTCATATATTTCCGTCCACGCGTGGGAGAAGCCTTCCCCTATCATAAGTCCTGTCACATACCGGGCCGGAATCCCGGATCTGCGGCAAAGCGCCGCAAGAATCTGCGCATAGTCCTGGCAGACTCCTTTTTTCTGCCGGAGTGCTTCCCCGGCGGTTGTCCTGATATCCGTAGTCCCCGGCACATAGCTCATATAGGCATACAGCGCATGCATCAGATACTGCGCTTTTTTGTAAGCATCCGCCTCCGGGAGCGGATACCTTTTGAGGAATTCCTCTATGGATACATCATATCCGGTAAGCTCTGTCGGATATCGATACATACCGTGCAGCTCCTCCGGCTGCACAGCGGCATGATCCACAAACGCTTCCCCCTTCACTTCATATGCAAATTCCGAATGGGGGCCGCGGGCACAGCCGGTCAGTTTCCAGTTTCCAAATCCGTCTTTTACCTCCGTCAGACTATCTGCCGGGTATACAAAACGGCTGACATTTTCCATGCGCTGCACACTGTCCGTGTGCGGAACGCACCGAAGAGCAAACACATGCTCCCGCACAGGTGATTCAAACCGAAGCTTCATGCAATACTGAAACCTCAGATGCCTCATCATATCACCTCAATAATCCCGCCCAGAGCATTCAGGGCGTCATAGTAATCTTCCGTCCAGCGCTCCTTCTTATTCAGAATTTCCGTAAGCTTTCCGAGGTTCTCCGTACTGTACCAGATCTGAATCCGGTGAAGCCGGTTCAGGAACTTGCTGAACTCTTTTTCGATCCTTCGATAATCATAGGACAGACGCATGTAAAGGTCAAGCCGTTCCACATATTTTCCACATTTCATAATATTCCGGCAATCCTCGTTCTCCACGCAGTCATCCACGCTTCCCCAGAAAGCGAAAAGATAATCCACGATCTCCTGCAGGTCAAGAAGCGCTGCCTGCTTATGCCCGTGGCTTTTCAGAAGGTCCAGAGACATCTGGATATATGCCAGCACTTCACTGCTGATCTCCTCTCTGAGGATCACAGCATTGTCAAAGGCTCTCGCCAGATTGGAATAGAGGGAATCCGGATTTTTTTCATCATACACGTACTCCTCCACAAAGGCTTCCTTGGAGCCATAGATATCCGGTATATTCAGACGCCTGCAAAAATCTTGATAAGCCGTTTCATCCTGATCGATCATCCGGTCATAATAGCCCTCAAAGCTTTTGATCGTCGTAAATACCCGCTCGGTATACCTTCCCAGCCAGTACAGATGATTGATTTTTTCTAACGAGATAATACCCATGTGTCTTTAAAACCTCCTCCCTGAGATGAATTCACGACAAAGGAATCCGGATTTCTGGAAAATCTGGTGAGACCGCTTGCCCATACTCTGGTGGTCTCCCCGGAGAGTACAAATGCTCTCAGATCCGCCTTGCGCGGCACCGGAACTCCCTCATCCATAATATCCAGATCCAGGAAATCGATGACCTCCTGTGCTATAAACCGCCTGGATTCGGTTTCAATTCTCTTTTTGAACTCCGAAAGCTGTTCCTTCGTCAGATTGCTTCCGAACACGACGCCGTAGCCGCCTGCCTCCGCCACATCCTTGATCACCAATGTATCCAGATGCTCCAGTACGTATTTGCGGTCCTCCTCATAAAACGGAAGATAGGTAGGCGCATTTTTCAGAATCGGCTCCTCATTCAGATAATACCTTATCATCTTCGGTACAAAATAGTAAATTCCCTTATCATCGGCAACTCCGTTTCCCGGTGCATTTACAATCGCCACATTCCCGGCCCGGTACGCATCCATAATGCCCGGAACTCCGATCAGAGATTCCTCGAGGAAGGTCAGCGGGTCCAGATATTCATCGGAAATCCTACGGTACACTACACCCACCCGCTGCTTCTGTTCCCGATAATCCTTATAATACAGGCAGTTGTTTTCCACAAAAAGGTCTGAGCTCACTGCCAGCACCGAGCCGGTTCGCTCTGCCAGATAGGAATGTTCAAAATACGCCGCATTATATCTTCCGGGGGTAAGAATCACACTGATTCCTCCTGTATTCACATAATCCATGGTCTCCCGCAGCATCATGGCATAATTCCGGTTATCCACCACTGAATTTTTCCGGAAGGTCGCCGGCGCCGCACGCCTGCAAAGCTCCCTTGCTATCATGGGATAAGAGGCACCGGAGGGGATCCTTAAGTTATCCTCCAGAATAAACCAGGAATGATCCTTTGCCTGCACCAGATCAATTCCAGAAATGTGGCTGTAAATTCCTTTCGGTGGGCAGATCCTTTCACACTCCGGCAGATAGCCCTTGGAAATAAAAATAAATTCCTCCGGTACCACCTTGTCCTTTACGATCTTTTTTTCTCCATAAATATCCTTCAGAAACAAATTCAGAGCATCCACCCTCTGAATCAGCCCCTTTTCCAGCACATCAAATTCTGCCTTCGTGATAACCCTCGGAATCGCATCAAACGGAAACAGCTGTTCATGAAACATATTGTTCTTATAAATGCCAAATTTCACGCCATATCTGGCCAACAGCTGGTTGATACTGTCCATGTGATCAATCAAATCCACATCATACATACCGCCACCTCTTTCTTTCCTGCCGGTTCCTGTTCCCAGGAAATATGCTCTCTGCCTCGCCCGCCCTGCTGCAGAAAAGCAAAACATTCCGGAAAATAAAAAAAAGCAGGGAAACTATAGCGGGCTATCAGCTTCCTTGCTTTCATTCATACTACAATATTTCTTTCCCCTTGTCAATCAAAATTCCCCTATTTTCCGCCTTTTCAGACCCTGTCCGGTCTCATGCGGCATCGGAAAAGCATTGAAAAAGCCGGCGCCGCAGGATATACTTTAAGATATACCCCAACAAAACCGGATCCGGCAAATAAAAACCCAAAGGAGTGACGGATTTTATGGATATCAATTACGAATTATACAAAGTATTTTTTTATGTTGCCACTACCTTAAGTTTTTCGGAGGCTTCCCGTCAGCTTTATATTTCCCAGTCTGCCGTCAGCCAGTCCATCAAGGTTCTGGAAAAAAAGCTGGGAAAGCCGCTCTTCCTTCGAAGCACCAAAAAGGTACAGCTCACCCCCGAGGGAGAAATCCTGCTGCGCCATGTGGAGCCTGCCATGAATCTGATCATGCGCGGAGAAGCTCAGCTCCTGGACACCAGTCTCATGAATACCGGTCAGCTGCGCATCGGAGCCAGCGATACGATCTGCCGGTATTTTCTGATTCCCTATCTGAGCCGTTACCACAGAGAACACCCGAATATCCATATCAAGGTCACCAACTCGACCTCCATTGGCTGTGTGGATCTGCTGGAAAACGGTCAGGCCGACATTATTGTCGTAAACTATCCCAATTCCAGACTATCCAGCCGCACGACCATAAAGCCGATCACCAGCTTTCATGATGTATTTGTGGCCAGCCGCCGGCACTTTGACCTGGAAAACCAGTCCCTGTCCCTTCGCGATCTGCAGCAATATCCGATCCTGATGCTGGACCGCAAGAGCACCACCAGCGAATACCTCCATCAGCTTTTCCAGCAGCATCAGCTGGATCTGGTCCCGGAAATCGAGCTGAGCAGCAACGATCTGCTTCTGGACCTGGCAGATATCGGACTGGGAATTGCCTTTGTCCCGGACTTTTTCCTCGACGACAAGAGCAAGGATCTGTTCCGGCTCAATATACGTGAGGAGCTTCCCAGCCGACAGCTGGTTATCGCATACAATGATCAGCTTCCTCTGACCCAGACGGCAGCGGAATTCGTCAAATATTTCTGAGGCTTCCGCTTACGTTTCCCAGAACCTTCGTACGAAGCCTTCCACGGTGTCCAGGGTACACACCTGATAATCCTGCCATTCCACCGGAAAGGTTCCAAGATAGGACCGGGTCAGAAACCGCTCGTCCAGAAGCGCTATGACTCCCCGGTCCTTTTCCGTCCGGATCACCCGTCCCGCCGCCTGCTGTACTTTGTTCATCCCGGGATACAGATAGGCAAATTCAAACCCGCTTCCGTTTTTTTCATCATAATAATTTCTCAGGATCTCCCTTTCCCTGCATACCATGGGAAGCCCCGTCCCGACCACAATCGCGCCGATCAGCTGATCCTCCTTAAGATCGATCCCTTCCGAAAAAATACCTCCCATCACACAGAAGCCCACAAGAGTATCCTTTGATTTCTCCCGAAACCGGTCAAGAAAGGCTTCCCGCTTTTCCTCATTCATGTTTCCGGTCTGCAAAAGGCAGCTTACCGATGCCCGCTTCCTCATCAAGAACTGCTCATATACCTGCTGCATATATTGATAGGAAGGAAAAAACACCAGATAATTTCCCTGCCTCGCGTTTACGATTTTCCGGATATACTCCGCTGTTCTTGCAAATTCCGCCTCATTTCTTCTCGTATATCTGCTGCTCACATCCCTCCCGATCAGAAGGGAGCGCTTGCCGGCATCAAAGGGAGATCTGGCATAGACGCCATAATCATCGGTCTCCCCGCTCAGCAGCTCCTTATAATAATTCACCGGAAGGAGCGTTGCCGAGAAAAAGACCGCACTGTTTCCCTTATCCAGGCATTCCCGAAGATTCCTGGCAGGATCAATGCAGAACTGTCTAATGTAAAACCGCCTGTCCTCCCCGTGCCATGTATAGGTTACATAATGCTCATCCACCCGCTCCGATACATCCAGGAACTGCCCGATCTGAAAATAGAAATCTCTCAGCTCCTCCGCGATTTCCGGTATCGCATCCTCCTCCAGGAGCTGCCGGATCACACCGCTCAGACGGAGAAGATCCAGAAGGAATTCCGAAATGTCCGTCTGCAGCTCATATTCTTCACAGGAGCGTTTTTTCACCAGAAGATATTTGTTGCACCGCTCCAGCTCGCGCACCAGCCTGCGGCTGTACGGCTTCGCCTTTTTCTTCATTTCCAGAAAATCTTCTTTGCAAAGCTGTGCACTGAACATTTCTCTTGCCCGCTCCACCAGATTATGGGCTTCATCAATGAGAAACAGATATCCCCCCTTCACCCCTTCTCCAAAGAACCGCTTCAGTCTGGCCGTCGGGGAAAAGGCATAGTTATAATCGCCCACCACGGCATCCGTCCAGGAGGAGACATCCAGTGCAAATTCAAAGGGACAGACCGAAAAACGCTCCGCCCAAAAAAGCAGCTGCTCCCGTGTGCCGTCATCGAATTCCTGAAGAAAGGTAAATACAGCCTCATTGATCCGATCATAATGTCCGCAGGCACGCGGACAGCTCTGAGGATTACAGTCCATCACTTCCATCGGACACAGCTTCTCCTTTGCCGTCAGATACACCCGCTTTATCCGCAGTCCCTGTCTTGTCAAAACATCAAAGGCGTCTCTGGCAGCCTGAGCGGCAACCGTCTTTGCTGTGAGATAAAAAAGCTTTTCTCCCAGCCCTTCCCCCATGGCCTTCACCGCCGGAAACAGCACAGATATCGTCTTTCCAACCCCGGTTGGGGCCTGAATGAAGAGCCGTTTCTTCCGGTTGATCGTGCGATATACGGATACAGCCAGCTCTCTTTGCCCCTCCCGGTACGGAAACGGAAACTCCAGTTCCCGGACAGAGGCATCCCTTTGCTTCTGCCATTCCCAGGAAAAATCTGTCCATTTCCCGTATTCCTCTGTGAGTTCCTGCATCCACAAAGACAACTCCCTTAAGGAATAGGTCTCCCGGAACCTTCTGATCTGTTCTGTCTCCAGATGAACATAGGTCAGCTGAACCCCGATCTGCTCAAGTCCCTGCTCCTCGGCATACATGCAGGCATAGCATTTTGCCTGGGCCAGGTGCAGACGCTCCGGCTCCTCATAAGTATCCAGCTCCCGGTAAACACCTTTGATCTCATCAATAACAACCGGTCCAAAGCCTCGGATAATCCCGTCTGCCCGGCCTTCCACGACCAGCTCATATTCGCCCCTGGAAATCACCTTCTTCAAAGGCACCTCCGCCTGATAATCACTTCCCATCCGGCCCTGAATTTTCCTGTGGATCCGCCCGCCGGCCAGCATGGCTTCCCGATCTGCCAGCCTTGTTCCCCTGCGGCTGTCAATATTTCCCTCTCTCAAAAGAAACTCCACCAGATTTCTGACGGAAACCTTCTGCTGCTTTCTGTCCATCCGGGGACACCGCCTTCCTTTGGTTCCTGTTTTTCTATCATTGTACTACATCCAC
>JALERW010000179.1 GCA_022763925.1 Lachnospiraceae bacterium | reverse complement strand
GAGAGGATATACCCGGGAGATCCGGGAGGTGAAGCCGGATCTGGCGGCTCCGGGGGTACAGATTATGACTGCAGCGCCCGGAGGAGGGTATCAGCCACGGACGGGTACTTCCTTTGCAACTCCTTTTGTCACAGGGGCAGCAGCTTTGCTGATGCAGTATGGGATTATTGATGGAAAGGATCCTTATATGTACGGAGAAAAGGTAAAAGCACAGCTCATCTATGGGGCCAGACATCTCAGGGCAGAGCGTGAATATCCAAACAGAAAGCTGGGATGGGGAGCTTTGTGCCTGCGGGACAGCATACCGGAATGAGTTTTGAATTCTTAAGAATAATTAAGAATAAATCCTTTGACTTTTCGGTACGGGATATGTTGTACTGTAAGTGTAGAGGATTTTAAAAACCGGTTTCAAAAAGTTCTTTTGAGCCGGAAAAGGAGGATGTGTTATGAAAAAAAGCAGCCGGAGAAGGGGATTGGCATTTTTGTGTCTGCTGGTAGCTTTTGTATTTATGCTTTCAGGCTGTAAAAAGAAAGAACCGGAGGATACCTTTGTACCGGATGAAGTTCAGGTACAGGAGGGAGAAGGAGATGAGGCGCCTGCGGATTCACAGCAGGACGAAGGACAGAGCCAGGCTTTGGCAGAAGTTCCGCAGGCTTCCGGATATACAGCACCGGAGGAAGACCAGAATGTAAGCTATGTTGTGCTTGGGGTCGGAAGTGATGAAACACAGGCAGTTTTTACCTGGTACAGCAGAAGTCAGAATACAGGGAAGGCAATTGTAGGAAAAGCTTCTGAGATGAGCGAAAGTACGTTCCCAGTAACTGCTTTGACCGCGGAGGCAAATACCAGACCGACAGAATTTGATGGATATAATGCGAATACAGCCACCGTTACAGGATTGGAACCGAATACTGCATATTGCTATATGGTGGGCAATGAAGAGGGCTGGTCGGCTATGTACCGGTTCCATACGGCGAAAAGCGGAGAACTGAATGTGGTCGTGACCGGAGATATCCAGCTTGGAACCGGGGATGATGACGCCGTGAATGTGGAGAACTGGAAAAGAATTGCGTCCGAAACTGCGGAGAGATTTCCGGATTACAGCATGCATCTGAATATGGGAGATATCACCACAATGCCCTATGAAGAGCATTACATCAATGTGCTGGATACTCCGATGTTTACCAATTATGAAACGGGAGTGGTGCTGGGAAATCACGATTACGGAATTCCTTATCAGGAGCATTTTTCCAGGCCGAATCAGAGTGATTTCGGTGTCAGGAATGATGCGCAGAACGGAAATTTCTGGTTCCGTTACGGGGATGTGCTGTTTATGGAGCTGAATTATATGATTGAGACAGATGATATTATGGTGGATCATCGATATTTCATTAAACAGACATTGGAGGCAAACCCGGACTGTAAATGGAAGGTAGTGTTGATGCATTATTCTCCGTTCAGCAGTGTGGCAAAATATCAGGCATATTCGGACCAGAATCGTTCTTATTGGCTGCAGGTGTTTGATGAGTTCGGAATCGATGTGGTATTGAACGGCCATGACCATGCATATACGAGAAGCTATATTGTGAAGGACGGTCAGCCCCGGGTGAGTGATGTTTCTTCCGTGACGAATCCGGACGGTACGCTTTATGTGACTTTCAGTTCTGCCAGCGGAAGTCAGTACCATGATGTCAGCCCAACAGGCTTTGCGGCGAAATGCCTTCAGACTTATACCCCGCATGTTTCCACCATTAATTTTACGGATCATACATTCAAGCTTACGGTATATGAAGCGGATACATGGAATGTGCTGGATGAGTTTGAAATTGTAAAAGAATAGGAATAATGTTATACTCTTTACAGGGTGAATCAGTCATCCGGACCCGGAAACGGGTCTGGATGTTTTTATGATACAGGAATTTTGAGGCAGGGTTTGTATAAAGGAGAGACAGGAGATGAAAAGGAAAAAGACAGGAATATGGATGAGGGCAGTGATCGTGTGCTGTCTGGCGGTGCTGTCGCTTGGAGGCTGTGGGAAGAAGACGGATCAAACTGTCTCGGATGCGGATGTGCAGCAGGCAGGGGAAGATAGTGGAAAAGAGACAGGAAAGGCAAATAAGAGCCTGACAGATCAGGGATCGGCATATCTGGAGCAGGGGGAATTTGACGAAGCAATTTCCTGCTTCGAGCAGGCAGCTGCCGAAAAAGAGAATACAGAGGAGAGCTACCGGGGAATCGGAATTGCAAAAATGGGCAGGGAAGATTACGAGGGGGCACTGGAAGCGTTTGACCAGGCTCTTAAGGAAGCCGGGGCAGAAGCCGGAACTCTGGAGTATGATATCTGCTATTATAAAGCTTCCTGTATGGTGAGACTGGGGCGTCTGAATGATGCACTGGAGCTGTATAATAATCTGGCTGCTTACAAAACCGAGCTTAAGACATATGTGGGCCGGGGAGCGGTGTATGCCAAAATGGGAAATATGGATATGGCAAGGGAGGATTTTGACCGGGTAATTTCCAAAGACAGCAAAAATTACGAGCAGTATATTGAAATTTTCCGTATCCTGGATTCGGAAGGAAGAAAGGATATTGGACAGGAGTATCTGAAGCAGGCGCTGACTATTGACAAGGACAAGGATAAGAATAATCTGGAAAAGGGAAAGATATATTATTATCTGGAGCAGTATGACAAGGCCAGGTCTGAACTGGAAAAGATCAAAGGGACCGATGCACAGGTTACACTTTATCTGGCGAAAACCTATGAGAAGCTGGGAGATGCTGCTTATGCGCAGACGCTTTACCGGGAATATCTGGAGGATGACAGCTCCGACGGAAATATTTACAATATGATCGCAGTATCGCAGATGAATGCAGGCGATTATCAGGAGGCCCTGTCCACTCTTCAGGAAGGGATCGAAAAGGCTGAATATGGGAAACAGAATCTTTTCCGAAATGAGATTGCGGTATATGAGTATCTGCTGGACTTTGATACCGCTCTTGAGAAGATGGAAGTATATCTGGCTTCCTGGCCCGAGGATGAAGAGGCCGCAAGGGAATATATTTTTTTGCAATCCAGGAGTAAATAAATGCGGGAAATGTTTGAAACAGAAAGCTTGAGAGAGAGGGTAATTCTGATCGGTATATGCACGGCCAGGGAGGATGATACGGAGGCATCCCTGGATGAGCTTTCCGAACTGGTACGTACGGCAGGCGCAGATACTGTGGGCAGAATCATTCAGAATCGGGAAGCAATGCATCCCTCCACTTATATCGGAAAAGGGAAGATGGATGAGGTGCGCCAGATGGCATCCGCAGCCGGAGCAACCGGCGTGGTCTGCGATGATGAACTGTCGGCGGTGCAGATGCGGGAGCTGGAACAGGCCCTTCAGATAAAGGTGATGGATCGGACACTGGTGATACTGGATATTTTTGCTTCCAGGGCGGTGACCAGTGAGGGAAAGATTCAGGTGGAGCTGGCTCAGCTGAAATACCGACAGGCCAGGCTTACAGGATTGGGCCAGTCTCTGTCCCGGCTGGGCGGCGGAATCGGAACCAGAGGACCGGGAGAGAAAAAGCTGGAGATGGACCGGCGGCTGATCCGGGAGCGGATTGCCCAGCTGAACCGGGAGTTGAAGGCTGTGAAAATGCATCGGGAAGTAACCAGAAACCAGAGAAAAAGAACCGGAATTCCGGTGGCTGCCATTGTGGGCTATACCAATGCGGGAAAGTCGACACTGCTCAATGCACTTACAGATGCGGGGGTGCTTCAGGAGGACAAGCTTTTTGCCACCCTGGATCCGACCACCAGAGTGCTGAAGCTTTCCGGAAAGCAGGAAATTCTTCTGACAGATACGGTTGGTTTTATACGAAAGCTGCCCCATCATCTGATCGATGCGTTCCGAAGCACGCTGGAGGAGGCAAAATACGCAGATTATATCCTTCATGTGGTGGATGCCTCCAATCCGCAGATGGATATTCAGATGCATGTGGTATATGAGACGCTCAGGGAACTGGGAATCCGGGATAAAAAGATCGTAACCCTGTTTAACAAACAGGATATCCGGACGGATGACAGTGTGCTGAGAGATTTCCGGGCGGACAGGACGATTTGTCTTTCAGCCAGGACCAAAGAAGGACTGGAGGCATTGAAGGAGACGCTGGAAGAGCTGCTGCGGGAGGAAAAGATCTATATTGAACGGGTATATGATTACCGGGAGGCGGGGCTTTTGTCTCTGATCCGCAAAAAGGGAGAGCTTCTCGAAGCGGATTATGAAGAGGACGGTATCCATGTCCGGGCGTATGTTCCTCCGGAAATTTACGATAAAGTGTAAGTTTACATTCCGGGGAAAAAATGATATTATAGAAAAAATGCCTACGAGGTGGTTACAAGGGTAAAGTGCGCCCAAAGGCATCCAACTGCATACAGAACAATAACAGACGATAGAGAAAAGGCGGGGAAGATGCCCCGGCCGGGAGGAGGACATATAATGGTTGATAAGATGATACGAAAAATCCGTCAGACAAATGCCCCGATAGTCGTTGGCCTTGATCCGATGCTGAGCTATATTCCACATCACATCAAGAGAACAGCGTATGAGGAATACGGCGAGACACTGGAAGGTGCAGCCGAGGCGATCTGGCAGTTCAATAAGGAGATCATTGACAAAACCTATGATCTGATACCGGCTGTAAAGCCGCAGATTGCCATG
The DNA here is from genome assembly GCA_022763925.1 of Lachnospiraceae bacterium. Classification (GTDB taxonomy): domain Bacteria; phylum Bacillota; class Clostridia; order Lachnospirales; family Lachnospiraceae; genus JAGTTR01. Next base: position 11,870 of record JALERW010000179.1, on the reverse strand, counting down.
TATGAACAGTTTGGCATCGAGGGCCTTAAGGTATTCAAAAAGACCATTGATTATGCGAAATCTAAGGATCTGGTTGTGATCGGTGATGCCAAGAGAGGGGACATCGGTTCCACATCTGCTGCCTATGCGGTTGGACATCTCGGCAGGGTAGAGGTGGGCAGCAAGAAATATGCCGGCTTTGATGAGGATTTTGCAACCGTGAATCCGTATCTCGGAACGGACGGGATCAAGCCGTTTGTGGATGTGTGTAAGGAAGAGAACAAGGGGATTTTTATCCTGGTAAAAACATCCAATCCGTCCAGCGGTGAATTTCAGGATCGTCTGATCGATGGAAAGCCTCTTTATGAATGGGTCGGAGAGATGGTGGATAAATGGGGAGAGGAGCACATGGGGCAGGAAGGCTACAGCTATGTAGGTGCGGTTGTGGGCGCAACCTATCCTGAGATGGGCCGTATTCTGCGCAAGATCATGCCCAGGTCCTATATCCTTGTTCCGGGATATGGTGCACAGGGCGGTAAGGGCAAGGATCTGGTACATTTCTTTAATGAGGATGGCCTGGGGGCTATTGTGAATTCTTCCAGAGGAATTATTGCAGCATATCGCCAGGAGCAGTATGCGAAATTTGGTGCTGAGAATTTTGGAGAGGCATCCAGACAGGCAGTGCTGGATATGATTCAGGATATCAATCAGGCACTGGGGCACTGAGAAGAGGCAGGATGCCGCAATTACACAGAGAGTGAGGAATCGGGATATGTCAGGAAAATATAAAGAGCGGGTAACGGTGGTATACCAGAACCGGATAGCGGAAGGGATATACAGCATTTGGCTTCAGACGATACGAATCGCTTCGGAAGCGGTTCCGGGTCAGTTCGTATCCGTATACAGCAATGATGCCAGCCGCCTGCTTCCAAGACCGATCAGTATATGTGAGATCAACAGGAATTCCGGGATGATCCGTCTGGTATATCGTGTGGTCGGAAAGGGAACGGAGGAGTTTTCAGGCCTTTGTGCGGGAGACAGTCTGGATATTCTGGGGCCGCTCGGCAACGGATTTCCCATCAGGGAGAAGAAGGCTCTTCTTATCGGCGGAGGAATCGGAATTCCTCCCATGCTGGAGCTGGCAAAGCAGCTGCCGGGGGAGAAAACGGTAGTAGCCGGATATCGGGATGAGACCTTCCTTATGGAGGATTTTTCCCCGTATGCGGATGTGTTTGCTGCCACTGAGGACGGAAGCACCGGCACAAAGGGAACGGTGATCGATGCAATCTCCGAGAACCGGCTTACGGCAGATGTGATCTATGCCTGCGGGCCGACACCTATGCTGAGGGCTGTGAAAGCGTATGCGGCCGAGCTTGGGGCAGAGTGCTGGATTTCCATGGAGGAGCGGATGGCATGCGGAATCGGAGCCTGTCTTGCCTGTGTCTGCCAGTCCAGGGATGTGGATGAGCATTCCCATGTCCATAATAAGAGAATATGTAAGGATGGTCCGGTATTTCCGGCAGAGGAGGTGGAGCTGTGATGAATACCAGTGTAAATCTTGCCGGTGTGGAGCTTAAGAATCCGGTAATGACCTGTTCCGGTACGTTTGGCTCCGGAATGGAATACGGAGAAATGATCGATCTGAACCGCCTGGGAGCTGTTGTGACAAAGGGGGTGGCCAATGTGCCGTGGCCGGGGAACCCGACTCCGAGAGTGGCGGAGGTTTACGGCGGAATGCTCAATGCCATCGGACTTCAGAATCCGGGCATTGATGTGTTTTGTGAACGGGATATTCCGTATCTGAAGCAGTATGATACAAAGATTATTGTAAATGTCTGCGGAAGAACAGTAGAGGATTACTGCGAGGTTGTGGAACGTCTGGGGGAAGAGGCGGTTTCCATGCTGGAGATAAATATTTCCTGTCCCAATGTAAAGCATGGAGGAATTGCTTTTGGTCAGGACCCGAAAGCGGCTGAGCATATCACCAGTGAGGTGAAAAAATATGCGAAGCAGCCGGTGATTGTGAAGCTCAGTCCCAATGTCACGGATATTGCCGAGATGGCAAAGGCAGTGGAAGCCGGGGGAGCAGATGTAGTATCTCTGATCAATACCATCACGGGAATGAAGATTGACATTCATAAAAGAACCTTCGGGACTGCGATTAAGACCGGGGGAATGTCAGGCCCTGCAGTGAAGCCGGTGGCTCTTCGCATGGTTTACCAGGCAGCGAATGCGGTGAAGGTTCCGGTCATCGGTATGGGCGGAATTGCTACGGCAGAAGATGCACTGGAATTTATTCTGGCAGGCGCCAGCGCGGTAGCTGTAGGAACAGCCAATTTTTACAATCCCTATGCGACCGTGGAAATTATCGAGGGCATTGAAAGCTATATGAAGCAGTATCATGTGGAAGACATCCGGGAATTGATCGGGGCTGTGAAATAATAGGAGCAGCTCCGTAAAAATAAATGGGCGGCATTGCCGTATAACACAGGAGGAAAGAAAATGGAACAGTACAAGAAAGAGTTTATTGAATTTATGGTGGACTGCCAGGTCCTGAAGTTTGGTGACTTCGTGACAAAGAGCGGAAGAAAGACTCCGTTTTTTGTAAATACCGGTTTTTACCGTACAGGTACACAGCTTCGCAGACTGGGAGAATATTATGCGAAGGCGATCAATGACAAATTCGGATTTGACTTTGATGTATTGTTTGGACCGGCCTATAAGGGAATTCCTCTGACGGTGGCTGCTTCCATGGCGATCAGCGAGCTGTACGGAAAGGAGATCCGGTACTGCTCCAACCGCAAGGAAATTAAAGATCACGGGGACAAGGGAATTCTTCTGGGAAGTCCGATTTCTGACGGTGACAAAGTGGTGATTATTGAGGACGTGACGACCGCAGGAACCTCCATTCAGGAGACTCTGCCGATCATCAGAGCGCAGGGAGATGTTACTCCGGTAGGACTTGTGGTTTCGGTAGACCGTATGGAACGCGGACAGGGAGAGAAGAGTGCGCTGGAAGAGATCAAGGAAACCTATGGACTTGAGACTACAGCGATTGTGACCATGGCTGAGGTTGTGGAGCATCTTTACAACCGTCCGTATAAGGGACAGATTATTATTGACGATACATTAAAGGCAGCGATCGACGCATACTATGAACAGTACGGTGCGAAATAGGTAAGGAGGAGCGATCCTATGAGCGAGAAAGCGTATAAGACAATGGCCGGTGCCGGCGCAGCGAATATTGCCGTGGGTATTATTGTGCTTGTGACCGGGATTGCGTCAGGCATATTGTTGATTGTCCAGGGCGGACGTTTACTGAAGAATAAGTCGGATTTGACCTTTTAGGTCAAGTCCGGCTTCCTTTCGTTAAGTGAGAAGAATGAACAGGTAAAGGAAGAGTCAAATTGAAAATTGAGACAGCAACGAGGATTCGACGGCTGGGGAAAATCCTGTTTCTGCTGTATCTCCTGGTGTTGATCTATCTGATGTTTTTCTTTGAGGCATATGACCGGACGATGGAAAACCGGAGGTATCTGTATAATCTGGTACCGTTCCGGGAGATCAGGAGATTTATTTTGTACAGGGAGACCCTTGGTTTTACTGTGGTGTTGGAGAATGTTATAGGCAATATTGTGGGTTTTATTCCATATGGCTTTATATTGCCTCTCATATACAAAAGCAAAAGAAAGTGGTGGATCATCCTGCTTCTGACGATGGAGTTCAGTCTTTTTATTGAGCTTACGCAGCTGGTCCTTAGGGTTGGAAGCTGTGATATTGACGATGTGATACTGAATACCTTCGGAGGGGTGCTGGGATATGGATTGTTCAGCTTGTGCAACAGAATAAGGAGAAAGATGGATGGATGACAGACCGATTATTTTGAATCGAGACCCGAAAGAAAAGCAGATTTATATTGGAAATGCCAACTATAAGTTTGATAATAAGAAATATACGACAGGAGGGATTTTGTCGCTGATTTTGTTTGTCCTGGCGGCAGCAGTGCTGGGACTGGAAATCTGGGTTTCCTACAGGGCCTGCGGCGAAGGCGGGATTCTTCTGGGAGCTGTGGGCTTTATGGGACTTCTGGTTTCCCTGTCCGGCTTTATTATCGGAATCATGAGCTTTCAGGAGGAGGACCGGCATTATCTGTTTTCGCGGCTTGGGACTCTTCTGAATTTTGCCCTGATTCTGATCTGGGGCTGTGTGTATCTGATTGGAATTTAGAATTCTGCCGAAGGGACAGAAAACGGAGAAATGAATTTGGAAGGTGGATATATTGGATTATCGGATATTGCTGAAGGAAGAGAATGATGCAGTGAACGAGCGCTTCGATCTGGTTTCAGAACGCATTGCCGGGATTGCTGTGGAGGACAGTGTGCCGGAGCCTTATCGGGGTTATTTTAAGCGAACGGCAGAATTTATTCTTCAAATGAAACAACTGCTGCAGGATTGTGAAAATGGACGCTTTGATGGCATGAAGCTTGAAGAACTGAAAAAGCGAAATGAAGCACTGTATGAAGATATCCTGCCCGGAAAATACGAAACAAGCTATGCAAACCCGGCTTATGCGGCAAATCGGCTGGGTGAGGATTACGGAAGGCTGCTGAGCTTTCTCTACGCGGAGATACGCGGTATGATTGTGTATGCGTACGAATTCCGTCTGGAGGATATGACGATACTGTGTGAGCTGTTTACGGAAATTTATAACTGTTTTGAGGGGGAGAGGATTCCGACGGCAAAGGAGCTTCGGGATATTCTTTACTGGTTCATCAGCGATTACAGTGATGTGACGGTAGAATACCGGGTGCGGGAGCAGCTGGATCCGTCTCTTTCCTTTGCGACAGATATTATTATGGAGGCAGATCTGACAGACATCCGGTATCTGTACCGGTACGGGGAATATATTTCTGAAAACGAGCTTAAGACCGCTCAGTTTCTGAACCGTCTTTCCCAGGAAGAGATTGATGCGATGGCAGATACCTGTACCGAAGGGTACCGAATCGGATTTGTGAAAGCAGGGAAAAATCTTTCGGCGAAAAAAACGGTAAATATCCGTTATAATCTGGGCTTTGAACGTATCGTGCGCCGGGCAGTGAAAAACTTTCGGGCAATGGGGCTGGAACCGGTGATTTACCGGGCGGCGGTAAACAGTATCAACAAGAAGCAGCAGCTGAAAATCGGCTATACAGGCGGCTGCGCAAACAAACAGTATGAGTACGATCATAAGGATGACTGCGCTATTTACCTGGATAAGCCTTTTGTGGAACGAAAGCTTGGAGTCCTGAAGGTGAGTTATGAAAAGTACCGGGATCTGGCAAAGGTGCATGCGGGGCCGGCAGTTATGGAGATATTTGGGGAGAAGCCTTTTGCGCCTGAGGCCCGGTCTGAGGCATGCGCTCTGAGCGAGAAGCAGCAGAAGCTGGCGGTACTGTACAACGGGGAAGCCGGACAGCTCACCAATGCGTATATTCCGGGCGATGAACGCAGCTTTACCATTATTGCTTACCCGATTCCGGAAATCGGTCCGGACTATGAGGAGATTTTCCGGGAGACGGTAAAGGTGAATACGCTGGATTATAAGCTTTATGAATCCATTCAGCAGACACTGATCAGGACATTGGATAAAGCTTCCTATGTGCATATACTGGGAGCGGGAGCCAATAAGACAGATCTGAAGGTTCAGCTTGTTTCTCTTTTGCATCCTGAGAAAGAAAGTATTTTTGAAAACTGTGTGGCAGATGTAAATATCCCTGTGGGTGAGGTGTTTACTTCTCCGGTTCTTAAGGGAACGGAAGGGGTTCTGTTTGTCAGCCGGGTTTATCTGAATGAGCTGAATTATGAGAACCTGGAGCTTCATTTCCGAGATGGCATGGTGTCAGACTATACCTGTTCCAATTTTGAAAAGGAAGAAGATAACCGGAAATATATTCGGGAAAATATTTTGTTTCAGCATGAGAGCCTGCCTCTGGGAGAATTTGCCATCGGAACGAACACGACCGCATATCGGATGGCAAAAAGATTCGGGATTGCAGATAAACTGCCGATCCTGATTGCGGAGAAGATGGGGCCGCATTTTGCTGTGGGAGATACCTGCTACAGCTGGGAGGAGGATGTGAAGGTTTATAATCCGGACGGAAAAGAGGTTGTTGCCAGGGAGAACGAGGTTTCCGCAAAACGCAGGGAAGACGTCAGCCAGGCATATTTTAACTGTCACACGGACATCACCATCCCGTATGAGGAGCTGAAAGAGCTCTGTGCGGTCACAAAAGACGGAGAACGGATTCCGATTATCCTGGATGGCTGTTTCGTTCTTCCGGGAACAGAGGAACTGAATCGTCCGCTGCGGCAGGAATCCCGGGAATGAAAGCCGCCCGCTGAAGAAGAATTGTAAAACCGGTCTTGACGAGACAGAAAAGTATCTGTATATTTCTGTATGGATACAGGAAACGACGGCAGGATCGTTTAAAAGTAAAGGAGCATTACTATGGCAAAAGTAGGTATTGTAATGGGAAGCGACTCGGATATGCCTGTAATGGCAAAGGCCGCAGATATTCTGGAGGAACTTGGAATTGATTATGAGATGACAATCATTTCTGCGCACCGGGAGCCGGATCTGTTTTTTGAGTATGCAAAAAATGCAGAGAAAAAGGGCTTTAAGGTGATTATTGCGGGAGCGGGGATGGCGGCTCATCTTCCCGGTATGTGCGCTGCGATTTTCCCGATGCCGGTCATCGGAATTCCGATGCACACCACATCTCTTGGAGGAAGAGATTCCCTTTATTCCATTGTTCAGATGCCTTCCGGAATTCCGGTAGCTACGGTGGCAATCAATGGAGGGGCCAATGCGGGGCTTCTGGCAGCAAAGATTCTGGCGACCTCTGATCCCGGGCTTCTTGAAAAGCTGAAAGCGTATGCCGAAAAGCAGAAAAGCCAGGTGGAGGCAAAAGCAGAGAAGCTGGAGCGTTTAGGCTATAAAGAGTATATGAAACAGCAGTAAAAGCAAAGAACTTACTATATAAAACAACCGATGGAGGAAAAAATATGGATTACAAGAACGCAGGTGTAGACATCGAGGCCGGATATAAGTCGGTGGAACTGATGAAAAAGCATGTACAGGCAACCATGCGCCCGGAGGTGCTGACAAATCTGGGCGGATTTTCCGGCGCATTTTCCATGGAAAAGTTCAAGTCTATGGAGAAGCCTACGCTGGTATCCGGAACGGACGGAGTGGGAACAAAGCTGAAGCTGGCGTTTCTCATGGACAAGCACGACACAGTTGGTATTGACTGCGTGGCAATGTGTGTGAATGATATCGCCTGTGCAGGCGGGGAACCGCTGTTTTTCTTGGATTATATTGCATGCGGTAAAAATGAGCCGGAGAAGATCGCAACGATCGTAAGCGGTGTGGCAGAAGGCTGCAGACAGTCCGGTGCGGCACTGATCGGCGGAGAGACTGCGGAAATGCCGGGATTCTATCCGGTGGATGAATATGATCTGGCAGGTTTTGCGGTAGGAATCGTGGATGAGAAGGATCTGATTACAGGAAAAGATTTAAAACCGGGGGATACACTGATCGGTATCGCCTCTTCCGGTGTACACAGCAACGGTTTTTCTCTCGTGCGTAAGGTATTCAGTATGAGCAATGAATCTTTGAATACATATTATGAGAAGCTGGGCTGCACCCTTGGGGAGGCGCTTCTGGCTCCGACCAAGATTTATGTGAAGGCATTAAAATCCATCAAAGAGGCAGGAGTTACGGTAAAAGCCTGCAGCCACATTACCGGCGGCGGATTTTATGAAAATATTCCCAGAATGCTGCCGGAGGGCGTACGCGCGGTTGTGAAAAAGGACAGCTATCCGGTTCCTCCGATCTTTGAGATGCTTGCCGAGGACGGTGAGATCGAGGAAAAGGTGATGTACAATACATTCAATATGGGACTCGGCATGGTGATCGGTGTCGCACCGGAGGATGCACAAAAAGCCATGGAAGCAATTAAGGCAGCAGGAGAGACTCCGTACATTGTAGGTCAGACAGAAGCCGGCGAAAAAGGAGTAACGGTATGCTGAGAGTAGCAGTACTGGTTTCCGGCGGCGGGACAAATCTGCAGGCAATTATAGATGCTGTTGACAATAAGACGATCACCAACGCACAGATCGTGACTGTGATCAGCAATAACCAGAATGCCTATGCTCTGGAACGCGCAAAAATGCACGGTATTCCGGCAAAATGTATTTCTCCGAAGAATTTCAGAGACCGTGATGCTTTTAATGAGGCATTGCTGAGGGAGGTAAAGGAAGCGGGCGCGGATCTGATCGTTCTGGCGGGCTTTCTTGTGGTGATTCCCGAGAAGATGATTGCAGAATACAGGAATCGAATTATTAATGTTCATCCGTCCCTGATCCCCTCTTTCTGCGGGACCGGATATTATGGACTGAGGGTGCATGAGGCTGCTCTGGCGCGGGGAGTAAAGGTTACAGGGGCAACCGTACATTTTGTGGATGAAGGAACAGATACCGGACCGATCATTCTTCAGAAAGCTGTGGCTGTGCAGCAGGATGATACGGCAAAAAGTCTGCAGCTTCGTGTGATGGAGGAAGCGGAATGGAAGATTCTTCCGCAGGCGATTGATCTGATTGCCAATGGTCTTGTGACTGTAGAAGATGGCCGTGTGAGGATCGGTGAATAGCGACACCCGGAAAATGAAATAACAGCAGACAGAGCGAATGGATACGAGGAGGAAAAAGAATGAAAGTATTGATCGTGGGAAGCGGCGGGCGTGAGAATACGCTTGCATGGAAAGCATCCTTAAGTCCAAAGGTGGATAAGATCTACTGTGCGCCGGGAAATGCCGGGATTGCGAAATACGCAGAGTGTGTGGATATCGGAGCCATGGAATTTGAGCGTCTTGCGTCATTTGCCGAGGAGAATGCGATCGATCTGACGATCATCGGCATGGATGATCCTCTGGTGGGAGGAATTGTTGATGTGTTTGAAAAAAGAGGCCTCCGCGTGTTCGGCCCACGGAAGAATGCGGCTATTCTGGAAGGCTCCAAGGCATTTTCCAAGGATCTGATGAAAAAATATCATATTCCGACTGCGGCGTATGAGAACTTTTATTTTGCAGAGGATGCGCTGAAATATCTGGAAACGGCCAGATTCCCGATCGTTCTTAAGGCAGACGGTCTGGCGCTCGGTAAGGGCGTTCTGATCTGTAATACCCTCGAGGAAGCACAGGATGGCGTCAAGACCATTATGCAGGATAAGAAATTCGGAGCTGCCGGAAACTGCATGGTTATTGAGGAATTTATGACCGGACGTGAGGTGTCGGTTCTTTCCTTTGTGGATGGAAAGACCATCCGCACCATGACTTCCGCCCAGGATCACAAACGTGCCAAGGATGGAGATCAGGGGCTGAATACGGGAGGCATGGGAACCTTTTCCCCCAGCCCCTTCTATACAAAGGAAGTGGATGATTTCTGCAGCAGGTATATCTATCAGCCTACGGTAGATGCCATGGCTGCAGAAGGAAGACCTTTCAAGGGAATTATTTTCTTCGGCCTGATGCTCACTTTGGATGGACCGAAGGTGCTGGAATACAATGCCAGATTCGGAGATCCCGAGGCGCAGGTGGTGCTTCCCAGAATGAAAAATGATATGATTGAGGTTATGGAAGCGTGCATTGATGGAAGACTGGATGAGATCGAACTGGAATTTGAGGACAATGCAGCTGTCTGTGTCGTTCTTGCTTCCGACGGATATCCGGTTTCCTATGAAAAAGGATTTCCGATCGAGGGCCTGGAAAAGTTCCGGGATCAGGATGGCTTCTATGTGTTCCATGCCGGAACCAAATTTAAGGATGGGAAGATTGTGACGAACGGAGGCCGTGTCCTTGGAGTAACTGCCACAGGGAAGACTCTGAAGGAAGCCAGAGCAAATGCATATGAGGCGACCAGATGGATCAGCTTTGAAAATAAATATATGAGAAATGATATCGGAAAAGCGATTGATGAAGCTTAAACGCATATTATTTTGAACAGGAAGATAAACACCCTTCGCAGGAGGCAATTCAGATGATAATTGTTTCCTGCGGAGGGTGTTTTCAAATTATTTTTTGCCGAAAACTCATATGCCTGCCCTGCCCATGCAAACATAGATAGGCTTAAATTTTTCTTAACTCGCTTCTTTTGGTTGACAGAGCCGGGAAGAAGTCTCTATAATTAACAATTAGGTGAAAATAGGAGTATCATGGATTTGAAAGCATATTCCTGACAGAGAATAGATCAGAGCAACCATAGGAAGGAGCCAGGTACAAGGTGAGAAAGCATAATATATGGAAAAAAGGACTATATGCGATGTGCGCGCTGCTGGCAGCAGGCGTAATTTACGTACAGTCCGGGTTTGTCAGTATGGCATATCCGGAGACCGGAGTGATTAATGATACCGGAGTGAATATCCGCTCCACATCAGATTCCGGAAGAACGGATAATGTTATGAAGAAAGCCGATCAGAATATGGAGGTCACTGTTCTGGATGAAGAGACCGGAACAGATGGGAAAACGTGGCTGAAGATTTCTTATACAGATAACGGAACTGAGCGGATCGGGTATGTCAGAGAGGATTTTGTGACTCTTTCCGGTGAAAATACAGGAAACGGAGAAGGAACCGAGGGCACTGCACAGGAAATGCCGGAGGAAAACGGAGGAGCTGAGACTGCATCCAAAAATCCGGAAGGACTGACTCCGATTGAAGGACTGAATGATAGTCTGACCTGTTATCTGGATATTGATCAGGCGCATTTTTATATTAATCAGAGCTTTACGGATGATATGATTCCGGATGGCTTTTATCGCACGGAAGTGGCTTTCCGGAATGATACCATTCAAGTGGCAAAATCCAATGATATTGAATTTTATATCGTATATCTGACCAATTATGATGATCAGACAACTTCGGACTGGTATGTATATGATGCGGAGGCGCAGGGCTTCTGTTACTGGATCAAACTTCAGACTATGCAGGGAAAATACCTTTACCTGCTGGATACGTTTGGCGGTGCCAGGATGGATTTTGGCTATAATGAGACAACGCTGGAGATCGACGGTAAAATAATCCAGGCATGGCAGCTGGATCTGTCGGAGGAGGAAGATCTGACCGGAGAAAATAAAGACTTTTATTATGTGTACGGTATTAACCAGAGCGGAAACAAAGGGCTGTATTCCTACTATGCGGCAGATGGAACCTATCAGAGAAATATTCTTACGGGTCTGGAGATTGTAGATGATGAATATCTGTCCACAGAAGAGAATACCAAGCTGCTGGAAACTCAGCTGAAGGAACTGAAGGCAAAGTATACGGAAGATATGTCCAGACGTTTTACGATTATCTGTATTCTGATCGTAGTATGTGTACTCCTTTTGTTTATTGTGATTCATGTCAGCCTGAAGGCAAGAAAGGGTGATGTGGATGACGAGGACGATGATTCTGAAGACGAGGAAGAAGAGCGTCCGAAATTCCGCCGTCGCGGAGTTCCTGTTACAGACCGCAGAAAAACAAAAGAGAACAGATCCGATGTGGAACAGTTGATTGCGGATGAGCTTGGTGATGAAGAACCGGAACAGGAAGTGGAATTGGATGAAATTACGCTGGAAGATATCAGCGATACGATTCCGCAGGAGAAGGAAGACTTTTCAGATTCAGAAGAGGACGAGGGTGACGAGGAAGAGAACGGCGAAGAAGAGGACGAGGATGACGAAGACGAGGAATATGTAAGACCGAAACGCAGAGGATTTTTCTTTGGCCGCCATCGGGATGATGAAGAAGACGATGACGACGAGGAAGAGGATGACGAGGAAGAGGACGACGAAGAAGAGGACGAGGATGACGAAGA
>JALERW010000175.1 GCA_022763925.1 Lachnospiraceae bacterium | reverse complement strand
TATGCAACGATGCGGTGCTTAAAGAGGATGGACAGATTGGAGATGCTACGGAGCTTGCGCTGCTCACACTGGCTGCCGGGGAAGGGATTACCCGGGAACGGCTGGAGCTTTGCATGCCAAGACTTTCGGAGCTGGCTTTTGATTCGGAAAGGAAAATGATGTCCACCTTTCACAGAAAAGGAGATCAGACGGTGGCATATACGAAGGGGGCACCGGATGAGGTGCTGAAGCACTGTACTTACATCCTGTTAAATGGGCGTACCGTTTTGCTGACAGAACAGCACAGAACATCCATCCGCCGGGCCCAGAAGGAGATGGCGCATCATGCCCTGCGCACGCTTGCAGCTGCAATGCGCGTCGGAGGGAGTTGTCTGTCTGAGCAGGAACTGACTTTCCTGGGGATGGTTGGGATGGAAGATCCCATCCGCCCGGAAGCAGCGGAAGCAGTGGAGGAGTTCAGGCGGGCGGGCGTTCGGACGATAATGATTACCGGGGACCATGCCGATACGGCGCTGGCTATTGCCAGGCAGCTGGGTATCGCACGGCAGGAAGAGCAGTGCATGACCGGCGAGGAGATTTCAGGTCTGTCGGAAGAAAAGCTTCGGAGACGTTTGTCGGATGTTCGGGTATTTGCCAGGGTGTCGCCCGAGCATAAGGTACGGATCGTGAGAAGCTTAAAAAGTATGGGAAATATCGTAGCCATGACCGGGGACGGCGTCAACGATGCCCCTTCGCTGAAATATGCGGATGTGGGAATTGCCATGGGAAAGGGAGGGACGGATGTCGCGCGCCAGGCGGCGGACATTGTGCTGACAGATGACAATTTTGCCACGATCGAGAAGGCGATCGAAGAGGGAAGAGGAGTTTACGAAAATATCAGGAAATCGGTGATATTTCTGCTCTCTTCCAATATGGGGGAAATTTTGACCATGTTTCTGGCGGTGTTTTTTGGGCTTTCCTCTCCGCTGCGGTCAAGTCATATCCTGTGGATTAACCTGATTACGGATTCTCTTCCGGCGCTGGCTTTGGGAGTGGATAAAAATGATGTAAAGCAGCTTATGGAACGGCCGCCCAGAAGCGCAAAAGAAAGCCTTTTTGCGGAAGGCGGCCTTGCCTGTACATGCTTTTACGGGATTCTGATCGCAGGAATCAGCCTGACAGCATTTTTCACGATACCTTATACAATGCTGCGGGATTCGGGGCTTCCGTTCAGTCTGGCAGCGGTCCGTATGCTGCTTTTCCGTGAAGCAATCCTGATGCGTTCTCAGACCTATGCATTTACGGTGCTGGGAATGTCCCAGCTTTTCCATGCGGTTGGGATGCGGGATATTCATACGTCAGTATTTCATAGAAATCCGCTGGAAAATCCACTGATGTGGCTGGCATGGATTACAGGTCTGCTGCTTCAGCTGGCTGTGACCGAGATCCCGTTCCTCACTACTGCATTCGGGACTGCGCACCTGGATGTGAAGGAATGGCTGTGGCTGGCCCTTTTGGCTTCCTTCCCCCTGCTTGCCCATGAAATCATGGTGCTGTGTGCCGGAAAAAGGGTCAGAAAATCTCCCGCACGTGCGCTTGACAAACAAAACTTTCGTGATATAATGACAATAATCGGTGAGAAAAGAATGCCGTAAGTTTATAAGACAACACGAAGACGAGAAGAGTAGGGTGCGGAATAATCCAGAGAGAGATACATTTGCTGGAAGTATCTTATTAGGAACCATCTGAAGACTGCCTCCGAGTGGCCCCAATCCGGCCCGGTGATACCGTTATCATCATGAATGAGTGGTTTGTAACAAACAATTAGGGTGGAACCGCGATCGACCGTATCGTCCCTTTCTGTACAGTTCGTACAGGAAGGGATTTTTTTGTCAGCTATGAGCCGGATGATGTCCATCCAATCCAACATAAGAAAGGAAGAAGTGAAATGATTATCACACTGAAAGACGGATCAATCAAATCCTATGATGCACCAAAGTCTGTGTATGAGATCGCACAGGATATCAGCGAAGGACTTGCAAGAGCGGCAACAGCCGGAGAACTTAACGGAAAGGTTGTGGATCTCCGCACGGAAGTGGCAGAGGACTGCAGCTTAAATATTCTGACGGCTAATGACAAGGCAGGCCTTGCCGCACTGCGTCATACGACCTCCCATGTACTTGCAGAGGCTGTGAAAAATCTGTATCCGGATGCTAAGCTGGCTATCGGCCCTTCTATCGATACAGGCTTTTATTATGATTTTGAATGCCAGTCCTTCACAAGAGAGGATCTGGATGAGATTGAGAAGGAAATGAAGCGCATCATCAAGAAGGGCGCCAAGCTGGAGAAATTCACCCTGCCCCGGGCAGAGGCAATCAAATATATGCAGGAACGCAATGAACCCTATAAAGTAGAACTGATCGAGGATTTGCCGGAGGATGCAGTAATTTCCTTCTACAGTCAGGGAGATTTTGTGGATCTCTGCGCAGGCCCCCACCTGATGAGCACCAAGAGTATCAAGGCCTTTAAGCTGACTTCCTCTTCCGGAGCTTACTGGAGAGGCAGCGAGAAGAACAAGATGCTGACCAGAATTTACGGAACTGCTTTCCCGAAAAAGGAAGAGCTGGACGAATATCTGGCTTATCTTGCAGATATCAAAAACCGTGACCATAACAAGCTGGGCCGTGAGATGGAACTGTTTACTACCGTAGATGTCATCGGTCAGGGCCTCCCGCTTCTGATGCCGAAGGGCGTTATCGTGGTAAAAGAGCTTCAGAGATGGATCGAGGATCTGGAGGACAATGAGTGGGGTTATATCCGCACCAAGACTCCTTTGATGGCAAAGAGTGACCTTTACAAAATTTCCGGCCACTGGGATCATTATAAGGAAGGCATGTTCGTTTTGGGAGATGAGGAGAAGGACAAGGAGGTATTTGCCCTGCGTCCGATGACCTGTCCCTTCCAGTATTATGTATATAAGGCAGGCCAGCACAGCTATAAGGAGCTGCCTCTGCGTTACGGCGAGACCTCTACACTGTTTCGGAATGAGGATTCCGGCGAGATGCACGGCCTGACCCGTGTGCGTCAGTTTACTATTTCCGAGGGACACCTGATCGTGCGTCCGGATCAGATGGTAGACGAGTTCAAGGGATGTCTGGCTCTGGCCAAGCATTGCCTGGAGACTCTGGGACTGGCTGATGAAGTTACGTATCATCTTTCCAAATGGGATCCGAACAACAGAGAAAAATATATCGGAGAGCCGGAGGTATGGGATCAGACGGAGGCAAGCATCCGGAAGGTTCTGACAGAGCTTGGTGTTCCGTTTACGGAGGATGTGGGAGAGGCTGCATTCTATGGCCCGAAGGTAGACATCAATGCCAGGAATGTTTACGGTAAGGAAGATACCATGATCACGGTTCAGTGGGATGCCCTGCTGGCAGAGCAGTTTGATATGTACTATATCGATGAAAACGGCAATAAAGTCCGCCCTTATATTATCCACAGAACCTCCATCGGCTGCTATGAGCGTACACTGGCATGGCTGATCGAGAAATATGCGGGACTGTTCCCGACCTGGCTGTGCCCGGAGCAGGTGCGTGTGCTTCCGATTTCCGAAAAGTACAATGCATATGCAGAGCAGGTAAATGATAAACTTCGCAAAAACGGCATTCGAAGCTCCGTGGATGAGCGCTCTGAGAAGATCGGCTACAAGATCCGTGAATCCAGACTGGCAAAGGTTCCTTACATGCTTGTTGTGGGAGCCAAGGAAGAGGAGGAAGGAAAGGTTTCTGTAAGAAGCCGATACCTTGGAGATGAGGGCATGAAGGAGCTGGACAGCTTTATTGATGCCATCTGCAGGGAAATCCGTACCAAAGAGATCCGTAAGATCGAAGTGGATGCAGCAAAATAGTAAAGGAAATATTTTCCATAGATAAGCGGGGAATGAAATTCTAAAGATCAGGCATAATACTCTTATACCTGTCCGGGAAACGGCAGGCAGAAAGGAGCGATATTATGCCTGATTTAAACTGTACGGTAGTAAGCTGCGTTTTTAATAAGACAGAACGCTGCTGCAAAGGTGATATTAAGGTCGAGGGTGCAAAGGCCAGAGTGACGGAAGAGACCAGATGTGCCAGCTTCCGTCCGCAGAAGGGGGATTCCTTTTCCAACAAAGCGGAGACGCCGGATAAGCATATCTGTGTGAACTGTGAGGCTACAGATTGTGTGCATAACGAAAACTGTGAGTGTAAAGCGGAGCGTATCGGCATTGTGGGCGGACATGTGTATGATTCCAAAGAAACGGAGTGCGCCACCTTTCAGTGCAGATGCGGCTGAAAACGAAAAAACTTATGTAAAAGATCCGGACGGAAGCAGCTTCCTGTCCGGATCTTTTGCTGTTGCCGGGAATGTGAAAAAGGTGTTGCTTTTCATAAAGTCATGCGATAATATTAAATTCAAGGCTCTAAAAGAAAAAGAGGAAGGATGAGAGCATGGATATCTTGAATACTTTAAAAGCGGTTTTATTCGGTATTGTGGAGGGGATCACGGAATGGCTTCCCATCAGCAGTACCGGTCACATGATTTTGCTGGACGAATTTATCAAACTGGACGTAAGTGCCGATTTTTGGAAGATTTTTCTTGTTGTGATCCAGCTGGGTGCGATTCTGGCAGTAGTGGTACTGTACTGGCACAAGCTGTTTCCGTTTAATTTTTCCGGGGGACCGGTGATCCGCAGGAAGACCTTGGATATGTGGTTTAAGATCATCGTTGCCTGTATTCCGGCAGCAGTGGTGGGTGTGCTGTTTGATGATGTACTGGAGGAACTGTTCTACAATTACATAACGGTTGCAATTGCACTGATCGTTTTCGGTATTCTGTTTATTGTGATTGAGAACAGAAACCGGTATCAGAGACCACGTATCCGCAAGATCAGCCAGATCACTTATCCGGTCGCCATTATTATCGGTCTTTTCCAGCTGATTGCTGCAATTTTCCCGGGAACATCCAGATCTGGTGCCACTATTGTAGGAGCCCTTCTGATAGGAGTGTCCCGGACCGTGGCAGCAGAATTTACGTTTTTCATGGCGGTTCCGGTTATGCTGGGGGCAAGTCTTTTGAAGATCGTGAAATACGGTTTCGCTTTTAAGGCGGAAGAGCTGGTGATCCTGGCTGTTGGAATGATCGTTGCCTTTGTGGTTTCCGTTCTGACGATCAAGCTTCTTATGGGCTATATTAAGAAGCATGATTTCAAAGTATTTGGCTGGTACCGTATCATACTCGGTATCCTGGTGCTTGTGTATTTTCTGATTTTTGGATGATTTTGTATAATGCTGAACCGTCCGGATAAATGAATGTAAAGAGTGAGGGGGAAAAATGGAATATTATGGAACGATAGGGCCTGCGTGTGCAGACAGAGAGATCCTGACAGATATGTTCCGGGAAGGTATGACCGGTGTGCGGATGAATCTGTCCCACGGGAATCTTTCAGAGCATATGGACTGGATCCGGATGCTCAGAAGAGCATCAGCAGACAGCGGGAGGCAGATGAAGTTCCTTATTGACCTGCAGGGGCCGGAGCTACGTATCGGAAAGCTGCCTCAGCCGGTGGAACTGACAGACGGAAGTGAGGTGCTGCTTGGCCAGGGTGTGATTAAAATTCCGGATATCCTGTATGATTATGTGCGGGAAGGAAGCAGTATCCTTTTGGATGATGGAAAGATTTTGCTGCAGGTTCTGGAGAATGGGGGCAGTTATCTGAACTGTGAGGTGGTCCGCGGTGGGAAGCTGTATTCAGCAAAGAGCATTGCAGTTCCGGATTCCGGGCTGTATCCGCCTGTCCTGACGAAAAATGATTATGAGAATCTGTCGATGGCGAGGGAGTGCGGTGTGACGGGGGTGATGCTTCCTTTTGTCCGAAGCGCCGAGGATCTTCTGGCGCTGAGAGAAGCTCTGGACCGTTCCGGTGTCCCGGAGGTTGAGATATTTGCCAAGCTGGAAAGCCGCCAGGGGATTGTGTCTCTTCCGGAACTTCTTCCTTATGCGGATTATTTTGTGATTGCCAGAGGGGATCTGGGGAACGATATGCCCTTGTGGAAGCTGCCACGGGTGCAGAAGGAAGCAGCTGCCTTTTTAAAAAAGGCAGGGAAGCCCTTTATGATCGTGACCCAGATGCTGGATTCCATGCAGGAGCGTGCGGTGCCGACCAGGGCGGAGGTATGTGATATTTTTAATGCGGTGCTGGACGGGGCAGATTCGATCATGCTTACCGGCGAGACTGCTGCGGGAAAATACCCGGTACAGGCAATGGGTTATCTGGTACGGACCGGAGAGGAAGCCCTGCATTTCCGGGAAGAAAACACTTAAAAAGGCATTGACAAACATAGAAGGATATGATAGAGTAACAATGTTGCGAGAGCATAAAACAAAGCAGAGTATCCACTCTCACCCAGGCACGAGCAAGTGACCCGGCGTTCATAGTTCCTGTGTACAGGCGTATTGTTGGAGAAGATTCGGATTTATACGGAGCTTTCCGGGATGCGGATGCAGGTATCGAGTTTTTTGTGGATAGTCTGACTATCCACTTTTTTCATTTTATTTTTTGGAGGTGTACAGTTATCAGCGAATTAATGATTAACGAGCAGATCAGAGATAAGGAGATTCGTCTGATCGGGGAAGATGGAGAGCAGCTTGGAATTATGCCGGTGAAGGAAGCGTTAAAGCTCGCAAAGGAAGCAGAGCTTGATCTGGTGAAGATCGCTCCGACTGCGAAGCCGCCGGTATGCAAGATTATCGATTACGGCAAATATCGTTACGAAATGGCCCGCAAGGAGAAGGAAGCCAGAAAGAAACAGAAAACCATCGATATCAAGGAAGTTCGACTCTCACCGAACATTGATGACAATGATCTGAATACAAAAGTGAATGCCGCTAAAAAATTCATTGAAAAAGGTGACAGAGTAAAGGTTACGCTGAGATTCAGAGGTCGTGAGATGGCTCATATGCAGAGCAGCAAACAGATTTTGGATGTTTTTGCTGAAAAGCTTGCCGACATTGCGGTTGTGGAGAAAGCGCCCAAGTTGGAAGGCAGAAGCATGACAATGTTCTTAGCAGAAAAACGTTAGGAATCAATAGAAGTTTTATAATCAAGGAGGAAATCATAAAATGCCAAAAATTAAGACAAACAGAGCAGCTGCAAAGTGATTTAAAAAGACAGCATCCGGACAGTTAAAGAGAAATAAAGCTTACAAGAGCCATATCTTAACAAAGAAGAGCACCAAGAGAAAGAGAAACCTCAGAAAAGCTACGATTACGGACGTAACAAATGTTAAGAATATGAAGAAGATTTTACCATATCTGTAAGAGAAAGCGTTAAGGAGGAGAATGAAGAATGGCAAGAATTAAAGGCGGATTAAACGCAAAGAAGAAACATAATAGAACATTAAAGCTGGCAAAGGGATACAGAGGAGCCAGATCCAAGCAGTATAGAGTAGCAAAACAGTCTGTTATGAGAGCACTTACCTCTTCCTATGCAGGAAGAAAGGAAAGAAAGCGTCAGTTCAGACAGCTCTGGATCGCCCGTATCAATGCTGCAGCAAGAATCAACGGCTTATCTTACAGCAAATTCATGTATGGCTTAAAACTTGCCGGTGTGGAGCTGAACCGCAAGGTTCTGGCTGACATGGCTGTGAACGATGCAGAGGGCTTCGCAACTCTGGCTGAGCTCGCAAAGAGCAAGATTGCATAAATAGTATTGGTTTCAATGAAAAATACGATCCCCGCGGTGCTGTGGCCTGCGGGGATTTTTCAAAAGCTCAGAAAAGTACGAAGAACAGAAGGGAACAAAGATCGGGATGGGAGCAAACAGAATGATCATGCTTGTGATGGCTTTGGGATTTGCCGTCGGAGGCATTGATAAAATCCGGGGAAACCGTTGGGGGCTCGGCGTGAAATTTGAAGAGGGGATACAGTTCCTGGGGACAGCGACGCTCACGATGGCAGGACTTCTCTGCCTGGTTCCGGTCTTTTCGGGCGGCATTCGATATGTGCTGGAGCGAGTCGGAACCGGAGGCATGGACCCTTCTGCGGCGGCAGGAATACTTGGCATCAATATGGGCGGCTATTCTCTTGCCATGGAGCTTGCCGATGATCCTGTCCTTGGAATCTTTTCCGGAATTATTGTAAGCTCCATGCTGGGAGCAACCGTAACCTTTACGATCCCGGTGGGCCTGTCCATGATTGAAAAGGAAGACCGGGACTCCTTTGCCCGTGGACTGATGACCGGTCTGATTCCGGTTCCTGTCGGCTGCTTTGTTTCCGGGAGACTTATCGGACTTTCCTGTTCTGTCCTTATCCTCAACGAGCTTCCGGTCCTGGTTCTGGCTCTGCTCCTGATTTTCGGACTGTATTTTTTGCCGGATAAGATGACGGCAGGATTTGTAAGGCTGGGGCGGGGAATACAGGTACTGGCTCTGATCGGTCTGATTCTGGCGGGATGTTCTTACATATCCGGAATCCGGCTGATTTCCTCCATGGAGGATGTCCTTTCGGCAATGGCTGTCTGCAGCGGAATGTGTATTGTGATGGCCGGAAGCTTTACTGTAATGGAGCTTGTGATGCGATGGTGCCGGGATCCGCTGGAGAATGCCGGAAAAAGGATTGGTCTGAACGCGGCGTCTATCAGCGGCATGCTGTTCTCCTTCATCAGCCTGGTGCCTGCCTTTGCGCTGATGAAAGATATGAATTCCAGGGGCAAACGGGTGTGCACCGCATTTTTTGTCGGAGGAACCTGTGTGTTCGGAGGACATCTTTCCTATGCGGCCGCCCAGGAACCGGATTATCTGGTGCCCATGATTGCCGGTAAGCTGACGGCAGCGGTGCTGGGGGCCGCTCTGATGCTTGTTCTGGAAAGAAAAACGGAGAAATCAGAAAAAACAGAAAAAATATCAAAAACCTCTTGACACAATTTATAACTGTACTATAATAAAAAGTACAAAATTCCTCGATAGCTCAATGGTAGAGCATTCGGCTGTTAACCGAAGGGTTGTTGGTTCGAGCCCAACTCGGGGAGTTATTTTTATGCTCCGCAGACAGATCTGTCTGCGCTTTTTTTATTTTCCGACGGGAAAATTCTGTTTACAGTGCCGGCAGGAAATGGCATAATAGCATAGGAAAGGAAATGTAACAGTGGGTACAGAAAGAAGGAGAGGTAAAACGTATGAGAGCAGTGTATGTTAAGGCGCCCTTTGAATTTGAGGTAAGGGAGGTCGAGCTTCCGAAGCTGAAAGAACATGAGGTTCTGGTGGATATCCGGGCCTGTGCGGTGTGCGGAACAGATATGCATATTGCAGACCATGAGGCAGAGGAATGGCAGACCTTTGGCCATGAGGTGGCCGGTGTGGTGGCAGAGGTAGGAGAATTTGTTACAACCTGTAAGCCGGGAGATCATATCGTTGTGGAAAGCAGCAGCTTCTGCCATACCTGTGAGAACTGCAGGAACGGAGAGGTGGAGCGCTGTACCAGCCGCTTCAGTCTTTCGGATGATCTGGATTACAAGGGCTTCGGAGATTATATGATTATCCCCCAGGAGGCAGCCGTCCGCTATGAGGGACTGGATTTTCGTGATGCCTGTATTGCTGAGCCTCTGGGCGTTGCTCTGGATCTGTTTTATACGGCAGATGTGCGCCTGAATGAGGATGTTGCCGTTATCGGCCTGGGTCCCATCGGCCTGATGGCTATTGCACTGGCAAAAATGGCCGGAGCCAGGAATATATATGCGATTCAGAGAAGCGGACGGTCCAAAGCAAGGATTGCGCTTGCAAAGAAGCTGGGAGCTCAGGTGATTCTGACCAGTGAAACGGATCTGTCTTCCTATCCCTTCCCCAGAGGCGGCGTGGATAAGGTGCTGGATACCGCATCCCCTTCCACACTTGTGCAGGCATTTGAGATAGCCAATTTCGGAGGAGTGGTCGCTTTCCTGGGCATTGATTTCGGACCGGGAGGAACCGTGACCTTTGATGCAAATTATTTTCACTTGAAGAAGCTGCAGCTTCGGTCTTCTTTTGCGGCTCCTGCGCTCTGGTTTCCGCGGGCGCTGGATCTGATCCGGAGCAAAAAGATCGATACGAATGATTTCATTACACAGACGTTTCCGCTGGAGGAGCTTGAGAAGATGATGAAAAAGCAGAGGGATGATTCTTCGGATGTGATCAAGATGGTGATGGTAAAACCGGAGTAATAGCCTGATTTGACAGATAATTTGCGATAATATCTTTAAAAAGTCGGAAGAATCTGATATGATGAAAGCATAGAAAAGAGATGCAAACGATCAGGGAAAGGCGGGGTATTATGGCAGGAACATATGTAATTACGATAGGGAGAAGCTTCGGAAGCCGTGGAAGAGAAGTGGGTGAAAAGCTGGCAGCCCGGCTTGGAATCGGGTTTTATGATAAGAATCTGATTCTGATGGCTGCAAAAAAGAGCGGCATCAAGATGGAACTCCTGGAGAGCGCAGATGAAAAGCTTCTGAACCGTTTTGTGGATCCGTATGCCTCCATAGGAATGGAATCGGGTACGACCAATGACAGGCTGTATCGGGTACAGTCAGAAATCATCCGGGAAATTGCGGACAAGGAATCCTGTGTGATCGTTGGACGGCAGGCAGACAAGGTTCTGGCCGGCTATGAGAACTGTACAAAGATTTTTGTTTATGCACCGCTGGATAAGCGGGTGGAAACGATCATGGAGCGTCACAGCCTGACAGAACCGGAGGCCAGAAAGCTGATCCGCCGGATGGATAAGATTCGTCGGAATTATTATTCCTATTTCTCGGACGGAGAGTGGGATTCCAAGGATGGAAAGGATTTGATGATAGACAGCAGCTTCCTGGGAGTGGACAAAACGGTGGAGTATCTTGCCGAATTGATTCGGATGAAATACGGATCGGACGAATAGAAGGATGGCCTGAACCGGCAGTATGAAAACACTGCCGGTTCAGGCGGAATGCGTCCTCATGAAATAAAAAGCGGAAATATTTGTGAATTTGTAAAAAAGTCTTGACATTTAATGGGGATTCCGGTATAGTATTTGTTGTTGAGCAGTTGTGGCGGAATTGGCATACGCGCATGATTCAGGTTCATGTCCATGTAGGTGGGTGCGGGTTCAAGTCCCGCCAACTGCACTTGAAAAGGTCGCCGAGATTCTGATAGAGAGTCCCGGCGATTTTTGTATTCCCGGACAGCGGTTTGGGAAAAGGATTTTGTAAAAAAGAAAAAAAGCAGTTGACATTTTAGAATGCAGATGATATTATAATATTCGCGTCAGGGAACTGATGCAAGGCTGTGAAGCAGCGCGCAGTTGTGGCGGAATTGGCATACGCGCATGATTCAGGTTCATGTCCATGTAGGTGGGTGCGGGTTCAAGTCCCGCCAACTGCATTACAGCGGAATAATCCGGGTTTTTGAAAGAAAGGCCGGGTTATTTTTTTGCATTTTTAAATATTGACCAATCGGTCGATTTGTGATATCCTTTTATAAAAATGGACCAAATGGTCAATTATTTAAAAGAGGAATACAGCATGAAACGGGAAGAAAAGATCTATCAGACGAGGCGGCGGATCATGGACGGTGCTCTGTCTGAGTTTTCCAGGAACGGATACGGAGCAGGCTCACTCAATAATATATGTTCTGCACAGGGAATATCGAAGGGAATTATTTATCACTATTTTGAAACGAAGGATGATTTGTTTCTGGCCTGTGTGGATGAATGCTTCTGCCTTCTCACCGATCATATCGAGAGGAAGATGAAGCAGGTATACAAGAGCCTTGAACAGGGCCTGGAAGAATATTTTACCGTCCGTATGGGATTCTTTCAGGAGTATCCCGTATATCAGCGGATATTCTGTGAAGCGATCATCACTCCTCCTGTTCATCTCAAAGAAGAGATACAGACGAGAAAGCACAGATTTGACTGTATGAATGTGGATATTTTAAGTCAGCTGCTGGAACCGGTTTCTCTTAGGGCTTCGATTACGAAGGAAGATGTGATCGAGACCTTTAAGGAATTTCAGGATTTTATGAATGCCCGCGGTCAGATGACCGGCGCGGAGCTTATGGAATTTGAGGAAAGAGAAAAACACTGCAAAAAAGTATTGAATATTTTACTTTATGGTGTAATTGAAAGGAAGGCAGATCTCTATGTCTCAGAATGAACCACAGACACAATCTGTTTTGGGAGAAATGCGCCCATCCAGGGCCATTGTCAAGCTGGCAGTTCCGGCTACGCTTGCCCTTCTGGCAAAGGCAATCTATAACCTGGTGGATACGGCTTATATCGGAATGCTGAATTCGGATATCGCACTTACCGCAGTGGGAATTACGGTTCCTTTGCTTCTGATCATGGTATCTGTTGAGAATATTTTTGCCGCAGGAGCAGCCGTCCTGGCAGGGCGTCAGCTGGGGCAAAGGATGAGGAAAGAGCCAGCAGAACGGTAACTACGATCATCGGGCTTTCGGTATTGATCGGAATCGTACTGTGCGCTGGAGGAATTATTTTTATGGATCCGCTTATGCGGGCATTCGGCGCATCGGAAGCTTCCTTACCGTTGGCAAAGGACTATGCATTCTGGATGTTTGTGGCAGCTCTGGCTAATTTGCCGGCTCAGAGTATGAACTGTGCCGCAAGGGCAGAGTCCTCGGTGAAGATATCATCCGTTGCTGTTATTATCGGAGCATTTCTCAATGTGATACTGGATCCGGTGTTCATGTTTGACTGGGGCTTCAATATGGGAGTGGAAGGCGCTTCTTTAGCGACTACCATTTCTCAGTTTGTCACCTTTTTTATTCTGGTCTGGTTCTATGCCAGCGGCCGTTCCATTATTAAAATCCGGGCAAAGGCTTTTCATCTTACCTGGGGGCTGATTAAAACGGTGGCATTGATAGGAATTCCTACGGCTGTGATTCAGATCTGTCTTTCCGTGGCCTCATTCTTTACAAACATTGCTGCGGCTTCCCTTCCGCAGTCCGATGAAATTATCGCCGCATACGGTGTTGTTCAGCGTCTGGTGCTGATCGCCTGTTATATTGTTATGGGATTCATGCAGGGATATCAGCCGGTGGCCTCCTATTCCTTCGGTGCGAAGGATGAGGATCGTTTCCGTGAGTCTGTGCGTTTTGCGCTGAAAGGCTCCCTGTTGCTCACCGTTTTGGTGGCAGGCATCTATATTCTGTTGTCCAGACCGCTGATCCTTCTGTTTAATCAGAATCCGGTGATTGTTGATTTCGGAAAATGGCTTCTGATTTCTCAGGTGGCATTGTATCCTGCATTCGGTCTGTGTTATATGATGACAATTACGTATCAGACGATCGGGGCATCCCGGTACGGGCTGTTTCTTTCCGTGATCCGTCAGGGCCTTTTCTATCTTCCCTTTATTCTGGTCCTTCCGAAGCTTCTGGGTGTCAGAGGAATTTATTTCTCACAGCCGGCCGCGGATATTCTTACCATTCTGGTATGTATTGCGTCAATAAAGCCCATGAAAGCGACGGCTGCAAAAAAAATGAAAAATTTGTGATAAACCTGTTGACATTCGTCGGCATAAATGATATTATAATACTCGCGTCAGGGAAAACCTGATACGAAAGCTACTAAGGTAGCACGCAGTCGTGGCGGAATTGGCATACGCGCTAGACTAAGGATCTAGTGAGCATTGCGCTCGTGCGGGTTCAAGTCCCGCCGACTGCACTTTGTTGGGAGCAGGAATTTTTGGAAAAAGATTCCTGCTTTTTTACTATAGAAAAGCAGGAGGAGTAAAACATGCGTTTAGTAGTAAAGGTAGGAACCTCGACCCTGACGCACAGCACAGGGCTTCTGAACATCCGCCGTGTGGAGAGGCTGTGCAAGACACTGGCAGACATTGAAAATTCCGGACATCAGGTCATTCTTGTGTCTTCCGGAGCAATCGGGATGGGCGTGGGAAAGCTGAATCTGGACAAAAAGCCGACAGATATGGCTACAAAGCAGGCTGCCGCTGCGGTGGGGCAGTGTGAGCTGATGTACATATATGACAAAATGTTCGGAGAATACAACCACACGGTTGCACAGATCCTTCTGACGGGAAATGATGTGGATAATGAAGTGCACAGGGAAAATATCCGCAGTACGATCAACCGGCTTCTGGAGCTTGGGGTGATTCCGATTATTAATGAGAATGACTCTGTGGCAACGTCGGAGATTGATGAGGTGAATGCCCTGGGGGACAATGATACGCTGGCGGCAATTGTGTCAGTCTGTATTCAGGCCGATATGCTGATTCTGATGAGTGATATTGACGGTCTGTATACGGCAGATCCCAGAAAGGATCCGAACGCAGAGCTGATCCATGTGGTGGAGCATCTGACCAGGGAGCTGGAAGAGGCAGCGGGGGAAGCCGGCAGCGCACTTGGAACCGGAGGGATGCATACGAAGGTGCGTGCGGCGAAGCAGGTATGCGCGCATGGCATCGATATGGTCATTACCAATGGAGATACTCCGGAAAACCTTTACGGGATCGTGAATCAGGAAAGCATCGGAACAAAATTTCTGAGACAGAATTTTGAAGGCTAGACGTTTTTTTTCGGAATATATGATATAATGGAAACAAAAAGGGGAGGTATTGCAGATGAAAAGGGAAAGGGTTTGGGCAGTGTATTTCAGTGCAACCGATACAACCAAGAAGACGGTCTGTCGGATTGCGGACAGGGTTGCAGGAATCACAGGGATGGAACGGAAAGAGTTTGATTTCACGCTTCCGGAAGCAAGGAAAGAGGCTGCTGTGTTTGGGGAAGAGGACCTGCTGATTTTCGGAACACCGGTAATTGCCGGGAGAGTGCCGAATGTCCTGCTGAAATATCTGGCAACGATACAGGGCAACGGGGCGCTGGCGGTACCGGTGGTCTCTTACGGCAACCGTAATTATGATGATGCGTTGATTGAGCTGAGAGATATTCTGGAGAAAGCAGGCTGCCATACCATTGCCGGAGCGGCCTTTGTCGGGGAACATTCTTTCTCCAGAACCCTTGCTGCAGGCCGGCCGGATGAGGCGGATTTTGCTGTAGCGGATGCATTTGCAGAGAAGATCGCGGATAAGCTTTCTGCCATAGGAAGCGCAGACACGTTGACGCCCATCGAGGTAAAGGGCATTCCTTACCCGTACCGGGGGTATTATCAGCCCAGAGACCGTAAGGGCAATCCGGTGGATATCCGGAAGGTGAAGCCCAAAACAAATGACAATTGTGATGACTGTAAGCTGTGTGCCAGAATCTGTCCTCTGGGCTCCATCAGCTTTGACAACGTGAGGGAGTTTACGGGTATCTGTATGAAATGCTGTGCCTGCATCAAAAAGTGTCCGAAGCAGGCGAAGTATTACGATGACGAGCGCTATCTGTACCATCAGCATGAGCTGGAGGAGGGCTATACGAGAAGGGCAGAACCGGAGCTGTTTGTATAAGACAGAACATAAGCCGTACGGGGAGAAGCGGTGTGAGGGTGTTTCAGAGACTTCTGGAGCACCCTCATTTGCATAGAAATCACATATTGTCTGAAAGAAAATAGGGCGGCTCAGATATGCATGCGGCGGCGGATTTCTTCGCGGAGCCGGACCCTTGTGATAATGGTAAACAGTGCAGCCGCAATAACGGCACAGCAGGTGAGAACGACTGCGGACCAGGATATATACAGGCGCTTTTCCAGATAATATCTGGTCAGCAGCTCAATGCTGATGCAGAAAACGGCCAGCTCCAGGATGAGGATCAGAGCGCTGGCAAGAACAGAAGGAGAGAGCTTGCGGCGCAGGAATGCATAGAGCATGACAAGCCCGGCCGTGACTGCAACCAGCGGAAGCACCACATGCGTATACCAGACGGTTTTTGGAAATTCATAGGCCACGATTCCGATGTAGGCAGCCACTGCTGCTGCATCGAACAGGATAGTCAGATATATGCTCAGACGGCTGTAAATGAGCATGGGAGTGAAGAAAATCCACAGAAGGATACAGGCTCCGATGACATAAAAGGACCAGTGATTCTGTCTGTAAACAAAAAGATTCAGAAGGCCGCAGGCGATGGCGGTGCCGACCAGGATGACGGAGATCAGGATGGCAATATCCGTGCGCTTCACCGTATCCACCTGTCCTTTTCGGGACGGATAGAAGGAGCGGGCCTGCGTGTCCTTTTGGGCCAGCTGCGACGGATGAATGACCGGCGTATTGCACAATGGGCAGCGCTTCAGGGAAGGGTCCAGCTCTACGCCGCAGTTTACACAGTATGACATGGGTTATTCCTCCTCAATAAACCGATTGGATTTGATTTTTACATGAATGCCGTCCCTGACCAACTTGCGGAAGAACAGCTTTTCGATATCCGCCTCCACGATGCTGCTTGCAAAGTTGATGACGGTGGTATTCTGAAAGCTTATGACGGCGCAGTTGGTCCGGGCGGAGAATGGCTGTCCCATCAGTGCTTCCATATGATCGATGTGCCCGGCAAGCTGTGGGGAGATGTCCACAAGCCCCAGGTTCGTAAGCCCGGCCGAGGACTGTTTGTCCTGTATCCGGATGTAAAACTGCCGGACAAAGATATCCTTGATGAAAAGCGGAACAAGACGGATCAAAGGGTGGTTCCGGATGTAGGCATTTGTGGTGATGTCCGCATTTAAAAATTTGTTGTTGATATAATAACGCATATAATGATGCACCTGAACGACAATTTCTTCAAAGGAATAATCGCCCATGCGGGGATCGATGGAGGGGTAGACCATGGAAATAAAATTCCGCATGGTATTGGAAGGGAAAAAACGTCTTAAGTTTACCGGAAGCGCCAGCTTCAGGGGATGCTCCCGGAACGGGTGACGGCTTTTCTGTTCCTGCATCAGGGCATAAAGAAGAACCGCATTCAGGTATTCCGTGATGGATGCGCCGTAACGGGAGGCGGCAGCCTTCAGGGCATCGGTCGGAACGGAACCGCTGATAATATTCAGGGTGTAGAAGGGTTCCGGGGTTCCCCGCAGCCGATAGGCTTTCTCCTGACTTCGTTTCGGCCGGAAGGAGGAGCGGGCATAGCGCATGTAGGAATCCTCCAGTTCCTCCGGCGGGGGAGACTGTGTGATATCGAGGACACCGTGACCGTTGGGAATCTCATGGCCCTTCAGCCTCAGGTATACTGCAGTCAGTGTGCGCAGAAAATAGAGGCCTCCGGTCCCGTCCGTCAGGGAATGGAAGGCTTCCAGAGAAATCGTGCACTCATAATAGTAGATCCGGATCAGGTATTCATTATTGCTCTTGAAGGGCATGGGCATGCAGGGATTGGAAATGTCCTCCTGTACGGTCGGCAGCGGGCGGGGGTTCGGCTCCAGATAGCGCCAGAACAGGCCGCTTCGTATGGCGGAGGCGAAGATCGGAAATCTCGGTATCGTCCGTGTAAAGGCTTCGGAAAGCAGCACCGGGTCCACCGGCTCCTTTAAGGTAACCGAGAGCCGGAAGACGGATGAGAAATTACGCCTTTGAAGAGTCGGATATACATTTGCGGATAAATCCAGCTTGTACCAGTTCTTTTTATCAGCCGGAGAGGATTTGAATGCATGCATGGGATCGCTCTTTTCGTTTGATAGATATTTTTATTATAGGATATCCGGAATAGACGTGCAATAAAAATGAAATATTTACAGGAAAAGGAGAACAGGACGTGGAACCAAGAGAGGAAAAGCATAATGAGCAGCTTATGAAGCTGATAAAGGCGATGCATCAGATTGTGGGAAGTGATGATATTGAGAAAAACCGTGCCTCCCAGGAGCAGATGGCAAAAAGACTCGGTACGGTAAAGGATATGCAGTATACGGAGTTTTTTATCGATCATATCCCTGCGGAATGGATCCGGGTGGACCGGAGGCATATGAAAAAATATGTGATCCTTTACTGCCATGGAGGAGGATATTTCACCGGAAGCATGCAGTATGCCCGGGTACTGACCAACAAGCTGGCCCAGTCCACTTCCATGGATGTGCTCTGCTTTGACTATCGTCTGGCGCCGGAATTTCCCTATCCGGCGGCGGTGGAGGATGCGGTGCGTGTCTGGGACTATCTGATGTACCTTGGCTACGGGAGCAGAGATATCATTGTGGCGGGAGATTCTGCGGGAGGCAATCTGGCGCTGGAGCTCGGGCTGACCCTGAAGGAACAGGGAAGACTTCTTCCCCGGGGCTTTGTTTTAATGTCGCCCTGGACAGATATGACCTTTTCCGGAAAAAGTCATGAGAAAAAGCAGGAGATCGATCCGATTCTCAGTGCGGAATATATGGAACGGGCGAGAACGGCCTATGCCGGAACGGATACCGATTTCCGTGACTGGCATCTGTCTCCGCTTTTTGGTGATTTTGAAGGCTTTTCCCCGGTGTATATTCAGGCAGGGGACAATGAAGTGCTGCTGAGCGATTCGGTGCTTTTGAATAAACGGCTGATACAGGCGAATGTTTCTACAAAAATTGACATATATAAGAGAATGTGGCATGTATTTCAGATGTCACCCTTCAAAACAGCCTACGATGCAATGGATAGAATCGCTGAATTTATCTTTGATATCTGCAGGTAGAAAACAGACATTTTTTTTAAAATAAAAAGAGGAATTTGAGGATTTATACAGAAAATATAAGTTAGAGATACTATTTTTGGCTGAGACCACAAAAAGGGAGTGGGAAGCATGACCATTCGGGAAAAACAGGAGCTGTGGGAGAAGGAATATTTCAGCCCATATGCCATGTTAAGCTCGAATTCCAGGGGGAGAGACCGCAGGGAGGAGCCCTGTGATATCCGTCCTGTTTTTCAGAGGGACCGGGACCGGATCATCCATTCGAAATCGTTCCGGCGTCTGAAGCATAAGACGCAGGTGTTTCTTACGCCGAAGGGAGATCATTACCGGACGCGGCTCACGCATACGCTGGAGGTATCTCAGAATGCCAGGACCATTGCCAGGGCGCTTCGTATGAATGAATCTCTGGTGGAGGCCATTGCTCTGGGACATGATCTGGGACATACACCCTTCGGACACGCAGGTGAGCGTACTCTGAACCGCCTCTGTGAAGGAGGCTTTGCCCATAATGTGCAGAGCGTCCGGGTCGTTGAGCTGCTGGAAAAGAAAGGAAGAGGGCTGAATCTTACCTGGGAGACCCGGGACGGAATCCTGAATCACGGAACCGCAGGAACTCCGCATACGCTGGAGGGGAAGATCGTGCGTTTTTCTGATAAGATTGCCTATATCAATCATGATATCGATGATGCCATCCGTGCGGGAATTTTAAAAGAGGAAGATATTCCGCAGAAATTCCGGGAGGTACTGGGAGGCTCTACCAGAGAGAGACTGAATACCCTGATCCACGATATCATACACAGCAGTGAGGGTAAGCCGGATATTTTGATGTCCCCCCATGTGGAGGCTGCCATGCGGGATCTGCGAAGCTTTATGTTTGAGCATCTTTACCGGGATTCTGTGGCAAAGCGGGAGGAATCGAAGGCGGATAATCTTCTCACCGGCCTGTTCGAATATTACATGAAACATGAGGAGCTGCTTCCGGAAGAATATATTGAAATGATGGAAACGGAACATCAGGCGCTGGACCGGACAGTCTGTGATTATATTGCCGGGATGACGGATCAGTATGCCATTGCAAAATTCCAGGAGTTTTATGTGCCGAAATCCTGGAGTGTATAGATACAAAGAAAAAAATACAGAGCACAGAGACGGAGGAAATCCATGCGTTATACGGAAGATCTGATTGAAGAGGTCCGGGCGCGGAATGATATTGTGGATGTGATTTCCGGATATGTGAAGCTGACGCGCAAGGGAAGCAATTATTTCGGCCTTTGTCCGTTTCACAATGAAAAATCCCCTTCTTTTTCCGTATCGCCGGGAAAGCAGATGTATTATTGCTTCGGCTGCGGAGCGGGAGGCAATGTCTATACCTTTTTGATGGAATATGAGAATTTTACGTTTCAGGAAGCGCTGAAGAGCCTGGCGGACCGGGCAGGGATCCAGCTGCCGGAGGCGGAGCTTTCCGAGGAGGAGAGACGGGAGAGGGACGTTCGGGGAGAGATCCTGAAGATGAATAAGCTGGCAGCCAAGTATTATTACTACCAGCTCCGTACACAGAACGGAAAGGCAGGGTATGCTTATCTGAAAAAGCGGGAGCTCTCCGAGGAGACGATCCGGAAATTCGGCTTGGGCTATTCTACCAAATACCGGGATGATCTGTACCGGTATCTGAAAAAGCAGGGCTTTTCAGATGAACTGCTCCGTCAGTCGGGACTGATCACGGCTGATGAGAAAAACGGTATTTATGATAAATTCTGGAACAGGGTCATGTTTCCCATTATGGATGTGAATAACCGGGTCATCGGTTTCGGAGGCCGTGTGATGGGGGATGCAAAGCCCAAATATCTGAATTCTCCTGAGACGAAGGCCTTTGACAAGAGCCGGAATCTCTACGGACTGAATTTTGCAAGACTTGCAAGAAAGCCGCAGATGATCATCTGCGAGGGCTATATGGATGTGATCGCTCTGCACCAGGCGGGCTTTACACAGGCGGTTGCTTCCCTGGGGACGGCGCTGACGACTCAGCAGGCAATGCTGCTGAAACGGTATACGGATAAAGTACTTCTGACCTATGACAGTGATGAGGCCGGAGTGAAGGCGGCCCTGCGGGCCATCCCGCTTCTGAAGGAAGCAGGAATTTCTGTGCGGGTCATTAATATGAGACCCTATAAGGATCCGGATGAGTTCATCAAAAATCTGGGAGCAGAGGAGTTTCAGAAAAGGATGGATGAGGCGGAAAACAGTTTTCTTTATGAGCTGTCCACGCTGGAAAAAAAGTATGATCTGAAGGATCCGGAGGGGAAGACCGCATTTCAGACCGAGGCGGCGGGAAAGCTTCTGGAATTTCCGGAAGAGATGGAGCGGAATAATTATATTGAAGCCGTGGCGGAAAAATATCATATGGGCTATGAAAATCTGAAACGGCGGGTCAATGAGCTGGGCAACAGGGGATATGTTCCGCAGAAAAAGGAGGCATCCCCGGAAAGACGGGAAAAGGCAAGGGAGAAGGAGGACGGCATGAGAACCTCGCAGAGGCTTCTTCTGACCTGGCTGCTGGAAAAACCGTCTGTTTATCCCCAGATCGAGGAATATATTACACCGGAGGATTTTACCGAGGAGCTGTATCGGAAGATCGCGGACATGCTCTTTGAACAGCTTCGGATGGGAGAGGTGAATCCCGCAAGGATCATCAGCCGGTTTGCAGAGCCGGAGGAGCAGAAGGAAGCGGCGGCACTGTTCAATGCCAGAATTCATCCGATTGAAAAAAAGGAAGAGCAGGAGAAGGCAGTGCTGGAAACCGTTCTGCGTGTAAAAAAGAACAGCCTGGATGTATGGGCAAAGCAGCTGGATGTAACGGATATCAGCGGATTTCAGCGGCTGATCCAGGCGAGAGGAGAATTACAGAAGCTGGAAAAACTGCATATTTCAGTTGATTGAGGACAAACTATAAAGTGTGTATGGAAGGATGGAACTTACATGGAAGAGAATGTTGCAAAATTCGGAGAACGTCTGAAGGAACTTCTTGCAATGGCGAAGAAGAAGAAAAATGTACTGGAATATCAGGAAATCAATGATTTCTTTGCAGATATGGATCTGGATGCCGATAAATTCGAACGGATTCTGGATTTCCTGGAGGCTAATAATGTGGACGTGCTCCGTATCACGGATAATGATGACGACATCATCCTGGATGAGGAAGATGATGTGGATATGGAGCAGATTGACCTGTCAGTTCCCGACGGCGTCAGCATTGAGGATCCGGTCCGTATGTATCTGAAGGAGATCGGAAAGGTCCCTCTTTTAAGTGCGGAAGAGGAGATCGAGCTTGCCAAGCGCATGGAGCTTGGGGATGAGGATGCCAAGAAGCGCCTGGCGGAAGCAAATCTGCGTCTGGTAGTCAGTATTGCAAAACGGTATGTGGGAAGAGGCATGCTGTTTCTGGATCTGATTCAGGAGGGAAATCTTGGTCTTATCAAGGCTGTGGAGAAATTTGATTACCGCAAGGGATATAAATTTTCCACCTATGCGACCTGGTGGATCCGGCAGGCGATTACGAGAGCCATTGCCGATCAGGCCAGAACGATCCGGATTCCCGTGCATATGGTTGAGACGATCAATAAGCTGATCCGTGTATCCCGTCAGCTCCTGCAGGAGCTTGGAAGAGAGCCTACCCCGGAGGAAATTGCGGAGGAAATGAAGATGCCCGTGGAGCGTGTGCGGGAAATTCTTAAGATTTCTCAGGAACCGGTATCTCTGGAAACACCGATCGGAGAGGAGGAGGACAGTCATCTCGGAGACTTCATCCAGGATGATAATGTTCCGGTACCGGCAGATGCCGCAGCGTTTACACTTTTGAAGGAGCAGCTGGTGGAGGTGCTTGGAACTCTGACCGAGAGGGAACAGAAGGTGCTCTGTCTTCGGTTTGGCCTTGAGGACGGAAGAGCAAGAACGCTGGAGGAAGTCGGCAAGGAATTCAATGTGACCCGTGAGCGTATCCGTCAGATTGAAGCGAAGGCTTTAAGAAAGCTCCGTCATCCCAGCAGAAGCAGAAAGCTTCGGGATTATCTGGATTAAGGAGAATTTATGCAGTTATCAAAACGGTTAGCGGCGGTTGCCCGGCTGGTTTCGGCGGGCAGCCGCCTGGCGGATGTGGGAACGGATCATGGATATGTTCCCATTTCTCTTGTCTGTGAAGGAAAAATTCCTTCCGCTATTGCCATGGATGTCAATCGGGGTCCATTAAATCGTGCCCGGGCACATATTAAGGCGCAGGGACTGGAGAAGTACATAGATACCAGACTTTCTGACGGACTTGCCGCCCTGGCACCGGGGGAAGCGGACAGTGTGCTGATTGCCGGCATGGGCGGCATGCTGATGATGCGCATTTTGTCCCAGGGACAGGCGCACTGGGATACGGTGCGGGAATGGATCCTTCAGCCTCAGTCAGAGATCGGGGGCGTACGGCATTTTCTGGCCGAAGCGGGATTTCGGATCACGGACGAGGATATGGTAAAGGAAGACGGGAAATATTACCCGATGTTCCGGGCGGTTCGGGGAAATACAGACTATGAGACAGAAAGAGAGTTCCTGTTCGGAAAAGCACTGCTTGATCAGAAGCACCCGATACTGAAGGAGTGGCTTGGAAAAGAAAATCAGAAGGTGCAAAGGGTGCTGGAAACGCTGAACGCGCAAAATACAGAAGGGGCCAGAAGCAGGCAAAGAGAGCTGGAACAATATCACAGAGAAATACAGGAGGCCTTGAGCGTTTATGAGATGTGAGAAAATCATGAGCATTCTGAAGGAGCAGGTGCCGGAGAGCTTCGCCGAGGAATGGGATAATGTAGGACTGCTGGCAGGCGATCCCGGGAAGGATGTAAGAAAAATTCTGGTGGCGCTGGATGCATCGGACGGGGTAATTGATCAGGCAGAAGCACTGGGCGCAGATATGCTGATCACGCATCATCCCCTGATTTTTTCGCCGGTAAAGAAAATTACGGCGGATGATTTTATCGGAAGGCGGATATGCCGTCTGATCCGGGGAGATATTGCCTATTATGCCATGCATACCAATTATGATATGGTCCGGATGGCGGACGAAGCGGCAAAACGTCTGGGTCTGAAGGAACCTCAGATACTGGAGCCTGTATGCACGACAGGCGGAACAGAATATGGCTTCGGAAAAACCGGAAAGCTTAAGGAACCCATGACCCTTAGCGCTTATGCCGAACAGGTCAGGGAGCTTTTCGGGCTGCCCGGAATCGCTGTTTATGGAGATCCGGACCGGATCGTGAAGATGGCTGCCATTTGCCCCGGCTCCGGCAAGAGCTTTCTGTCTTCTGCGGTTTCTTCCAAAGCAGATGTCTATATTACGGGAGATGTGGATTATCATTTTGGCACGGATGCCAATGCCCGGGGAATTGCGGTGATGGATGCGGGGCATTACGGAATAGAGCATATATTTATAGAGGATATGTGCCGGCTGCTGAAACAGCTTCTGGATGAGGAAGTTCAGGTTTTTGCAATGCCGGTGGAACATCCGTATGTTGTGATCTGAAGTTTTGGAAAGGATTAGGTGCGGTTTATGGAAATGCTGAAGGTGGAACTTAACGGAACAGAAAAAGAATATCCCTATGGAACTTCTCTTCTGGAAATTGCAGGGGAGCATCAGGACAAATATGAAAATGATATTCTTCTGGCGCTTTTGAACAATCGTCTGGTGGAGCTGAACAAGCCCCTCCGGGAAAGCGGAACGCTTACCTTTCTCACCGGCGAGGATGAAGCCGGAATGAATACGTACCGGAGAAGTGCGGAGCTTCTTATGATTAAAGCCATGTACGATATCACAGATAAGGATACGGTGGATCGACTGGTGGTGCATTTTTCCCTAAGCAAAGGTCTGTATTGTACGATCAGAGGGCGCAAAGGGGTGGATGAACAATTCCTGAACCGGATGAAGGGCAGAATGGAGGAGCTTCGGGAGCAGGCGGTGCCGATTGAAAAGCGGTCCGTTCATACCCGGGAGGCTGTGGAACGCTTCCGGAAGCACGGGATGGAGGATAAGGTCCGTCTTCTTCGCTACCGCAGAGTATCCCGCCTGAATGTATATAACATGGATAATCTGGAGGACTATTTCTATGGATATATGCTTCCGGACGCGTCCTATATCAAATATTATGATCTGTTTCCTTATGATGAGGGATTTGTTCTTCAGCTTCCGAGTAAAAGGAATCCGAAGCAGGTTCCCCCCTTTGAACCCCAGAATAAGCTGTTTCAGGTTATGAAGGAGTCCTGTGAATGGGGAGAACGACAGGATCTGAGTACGGTTGGAGCACTGAATGACCGGATTGCCCAGGGAAGGATCAGTGAGCTGATTCTTGTCCAGGAAGCACTGCAGGAGAAAAAAATTGCCGAGATCGCCCAGACGGTGAGCAGCAGGCCGGATGTGAAGCTTGTGATGATCGCCGGGCCGTCCTCTTCCGGGAAGACTACCTTTTCCCACCGGCTTTCTGTTCAGCTGATGGCGCATGGCATGCGCCCTCATCCGATTGCGGTGGATAATTACTTCGTGGATCGGGAGGATACGCCCCTGGATGAATTCGGCCAGAGAGATTATGAGTGTCTGGGCGCCATTGATGTGGAAGGGTTTAACCGGGATATGAACCGGCTGCTTGCCGGTGAAACCGTGGAAATTCCGGAATTTAATTTTAAAAAGGGAAAACGGGAGTATAAAGGCAATTATATCACACTGGGAAAGGAGGATATCCTCGTCATCGAGGGAATCCACTGCCTGAATGATGCGCTGTCCTATTCTCTTCCGAAGGAAAAGAAATTCAAGATTTATATCAGTGCGCTGACCCAGCTGAATATTGATGAGCACAACCGGATTCCCACCACAGACGGACGGCTGATCCGCCGGATGGTGCGGGACGCACGCACCAGAGGAACCTCAGCCAAAAATACCATTGCCATGTGGCCATCGGTTAGAAGAGGAGAGGAACGAAATATTTTCCCCTATCAGGAAACCGCGGATGTGATGTTTAATTCCGCACTGATTTATGAGCTGGCTGTGCTGAAGCAGTATGCGGAACCGGTGCTGTTCGGTATCGGGCCGCAGGAGCCGGAGTATCAGGAGGCCAAAAGACTTCTGAAATTCCTGGACTATTTTATCGGCATTCCCAGTGAGGAGGTCCCGAAGAATTCTCTGCTGAGAGAGTTTTTGGGCGGAGGCTGCTTTAAGATCTGAGGAGAAAAAGAGGAGATTGTGAGGAAATGATGATACTGGATAAGGTGAAAAGCTATCGGAAAGCAGTTACGGTGCTGTTCTTTGCTGTGGTTCTTGTTTCCGGTATGCTTCTTGCCGGTGATTACGGTATGCCCTGGGATGAGACAACGGAGTTCGGCATTTTTGCATCCAATATCAAAGAATATGCAAGAGTGTTGGAAGGAGAAGACAGTTCCTTTGTCCGCTGGGCGGATGAACAGGGCTATCCGTATATATCAGAATATATCGAAAAAGATCACGGGCAGTCTGCCTATTATCCGTGCACCCCGTTTTTTATCAGATATGCATATGAAGGGAATATGCGTGAGCTGAGTCATGTGTGGCATCGGTATACGTTCTTTGTGACATTCCTGGGACTGCTTTCTCTGTATGGGATGATACATATGCTGACGGGCAGTGAATTCTGGGGAATGGCCGGAGTGCTGATGTACTGGCTCAGCCCAAGAATTTTTGCAGACGGCTTCTATAACAATAAGGATATGGTTTTTGCTTCCCTCGTGCTGATTGTACTGTATTTCGGGATCCGTTTTGTTGAGAAGCGGGAGCCTGGCTGTGCAGTGCTGCTTGGAATCGCTGCGGGCTTTGCTTCTAACACACGTGTGATCGGCTTTTGGGCGCTTGGACTTGTGGGACTTCTGTATTTGCTGGTACTGACCGTACACAGGGAATGGAACCGGAGAAATTTCCTTTTGGGAGTCAGCATTCTGATAAGCTTTGGTGTGACGTTTTATCTGATCACTCCGGCCTGCTGGCCGTCTCTGGCCGGCTATTTTGAATATGTGATTTCCCAGTCCATGGATTTTGTCCGATGGGAAGGCTCTTTGCTTTATCAGGGGGAAATGTTTGGGAACAGTTTCCGTACTCTTCCGTGGCATTATGTTCCGGTGCTGATTTTCCTTACCAGTCCGCTTGTATTTCTGATGCTGATGGTTGCCGGTCATCTGCTGACGGCAAAAAGGCTCTTGAGGATAAAGGAGATATTGGAAGGACAGGAAAAATATTATCTGCTGATCCTGGTATTTGTATGGCCGATTCTGATATATACAATGCTTTGTGACCCGGTCATTTATAACGGATGGAGACATCTGTATTTTGTGTACGGTCCCTTTGTTGTGTTTGGGATCAGGGCGCTGAAGCTTCTGGCAGAATCCGGAAACCGTGCACTTCGCAGGATATTTCTGGGTGCCTATGCGGGGCAGGTGCTGTATCTGATTGTGATTCTGGCACTGAGCCATCCGAACCAGTTTGGCTTCTATAATATTCTTGCAGGAGGAAATGTAGAGAAGCGTTATGAGCTGGATTATTGGGATACTGCGGCAGCAGGCTGTATCCGGCATCTGATTGACCAGGAAAAACCGACAGAGCCCATTGTGATCAGCGCCTATGACGGCTACAGCTATGCGGGACTTCCCTGGGGAAAGATGGTGCTTCCGGAAAAATATCAGGATTTGCTTGTCATTCTTCCGGAGGATACCTACCTGGAGGCGGATTATATTTTTGTCAATACGACGTATCGGGAAATAACAGAGAAGCGGTATGAGATGAGACTTGGCGGGTACGAGCCCTTTGATTACGACGCCTGGGGTAACGAGGTGTATTCTGAAAACTGCCTGGGCAACCGTCTCTGGGTTGTTTATAAGAGAAAATAAACCGGCGTTGCAAACCGTCGGAAAGTATGTTAGAATTCCAGAGGTAAAGCAGAATGAATGATCGCGGGCGGCAGGCCGAAAGGTGCCGTCTGAGGAAAGTCCGGGCTTCACAGGGCAGGATGCCGGATAACGTCCGGTGGAGGTGACTCCAAGGATAGTGCAACAGAAATGTACCGCCGGGGAAATCCCCGGTAAGGTTGGAAGGGCAGTGTAAGAGACTACCGCCCGGCTGGCAACAGGCGGGGCATATGTAAACCCCATCCGAAGCAAGACCGAACAGAAGGCAATACGGCGGCCCGTCGTGTCTTCAGGTGGGTCGCTTGAGACCGGCGGCGACGCCGGTACCAGATAGATGATCATTCTCGACATAACCCGGCTTACAGTTCTGCTTTTTCGGACAGTCTCCCTTTGCAAAATCGGGGACTGTCCTTTTTATGCCAAAAGCAGAAGGAATCCGATCACCAGCGGTGCTTTTCCTCACAGTATCTGCAGCGGTAGACCCGTTTCTCCATGTCTGTGAGAACAAAAACATGAGGAAGTCCCTGTTCGATGGATGTGATACAGCGGGGATTTTTGCATTTGATAATATTTTTGACTTCAGCGGGAAGCTGAAGCTTTTTCTTTTCTATTACTTTTTCGTCCCGGATGATGTTGACGGTGATATTGGGATCCAGAAAGCCCAGAATGTCAAGATCCAGAAAATCAATGGGACATTCCACCTTCAGGATATCCTTTTTGCCCATTTTGCTGCTTCGTGCATTTTTGATGATGGCGACACAGCAGTCCAGGCGGTCCAGCTGAAGATATTTATAGATTTCCATACTTTTTCCGGCCTGGATGTGGTCCAGTACAAAGCCTTCACTGATTGCACCTACATTTAACATACCTGCACCTCCAATAATGTGAGAATCAGAGCCATCCGAATATAAACGCCGTACTGAACCTGGCGGAAATAGACAGCCCGGGGGTCATCGTCAACCTCGACGGAAATTTCATTTACTCTGGGAAGCGGATGAAGAACCAGCATATCTTTTGGGGCTGCCTGCATTTTTTCCCTGTCCAGAATATAGAAATCCTTCATTCGTACATAATCCTCCTCGTTGAAAAAACGTTCCTTCTGAACCCTGGTCATATACAGGAGGTCAAGCTTCGGGATAGCCTCATCCAGACTGACCACCTCCTCATAAGGGATCCTGTTTTTCTCAAGGAAATCTTCCCTGACATAGCCGGGAAGCCTCAGCTCTTCCGGAGAAATCAGGAGAAACCGGATGCCCGGATAGCGGACCAGTGCGTTGATCAGGGAATGGACCGTGCGGCCGAATTTCAGATCACCGCAGATTCCGATGGTGAGATGGTCCAGATGTCCCTTGAGGGAACGGATCGTGAGCAGGTCTGTCAGTGTCTGGGTAGGATGCTGATGTCCTCCGTCGCCGGCGTTGATGACCGGAATGGAGGAATGCATGGCTGCAACCATGGGAGCTCCTTCTTTTGGATGACGGATGGCACAGATATCTGCGTAGCAGGATATCATACGTATGGTGTCTGCGACGCTCTCTCCCTTGGCGGCAGAGCTGGAATCGGCAGAGGAAAATCCAAGGACCTGTCCTCCCAGGTTCAGCATGGCGGCCTCATGGCTCAAACGGGTTCTGGTGCTGGGCTCATAAAAGAGGGTGGCCAGCTTTTTCCCTTCGCAGGCGTGGGCATATTTGGATGGATGCTTTTCGATATCGGCGGCGAGATCCATCAGCTGGTCCAGTTCTTCCACGGTGAAATCCAGTGGGCTCATTAAATGTCTCATGTAAGATATGTCTCCTTTTCTTTCATAATTCATCTGTCATGGGTATGGGCGGCACAAAGGATCGGGAGAATCCCTTGATGCCAAAAAAATAGAGGCTGTGAAAACAGCCTCATATTTATCAACAAAAAGAAAGCAGATCGTCAACGGATTTTCTTTTGGGAGCAGCGGGTGCTTCATCCGGATATCCGATGGGAACTAAGGCAATAACCGCCTCATTTTCCGGAATATGAAGCAGTTCGGCCACCTTTTCCGCGTCAAAAATGCCCATGATTACGGATCCGACACCGTACTCATAAGCTGCAAGGCAAAAGGTCTGGGTGGCAATTCCGGCGTCAAACATCAGCCAGCTGTCGCCCTTGCTTGTGGTAAAGGAACCGTCGCGCTCCACACCGCTTCTTCCCTTTACAGCGGTAATGGCAACAACCTGGGGAGCATTGATGAGGGTTCCGGTATTATAGGCAAAGCCGAGGGTATATTTTTCGGCAATGGTAGACTTGATTTCGGGATCATCAAATACATGATAACGGGT
Source organism: Lachnospiraceae bacterium (assembly GCA_022763925.1). Lineage (GTDB taxonomy): Bacteria > Bacillota > Clostridia > Lachnospirales > Lachnospiraceae > JAGTTR01. Next base: position 2,272 of record JALERW010000175.1, on the reverse strand, counting down.
AACCTGTGTATTTTTCCAGGAAGGCGCATAGGCAGCTGCCGCGACAATCTTTTCGATCGTTTCACGATCAACCTTCTGAGGCTTGAACTTGCGGATACTGCGTCTTCCGTTGATGGCTTCCAATGTATTCATGAATGAAATACCTCCTTGTACATTTTCACCCATTATATCCCAGGAATGGAGAAAATTCAATGAAATGTTTTGCTAAATTATTTTACAGGGACCTGCAGTATGATATATAATAAAAGCGAAGCTGATTCAGAACTTGTAAGAACAGGGGGCAGGAATATGGGATATGTGGAGAAAAAGAGATGGCTGTTTCTTGGACTTCCGTGGACGTTTACAAAATATACGGTGGAGGATGAAATCCTGACCATTGATACCGGTTTCCTTAAGAAGGAAGAAAATGACTGCTATATGTACCGGATTCAGGACGTTGTGCTGTCGGAGAGCCTTGCAGAGCGGATATTCGGTCTTGGAACGGTTTCGTGTCTGACTTCAGACAAGACCCATCCGAGGCTGGAGCTGATACATATTAAGAATGCAAAAGAAGTGAAGAATTTCATTCTGGAGAAATCAGAAGAGGCACGTCTGAGACGCAGAACGGTAGGCATGCAGAATCTGGATGCAGATGATTTGGATCTTGATGTGGAACCAAACGACTGATTTTCGAAAATATAGGAAACGGGAAAGGTTACTGTGCCGGACGGCAGCAAGATCAGGCTGCTTTCCGGCACAGAAGCTTTTCATAGAGAAGGCCGACCAGGAACCATACAAAAAAGTAGTCCAGACGGATGACGCCCTGATAATTGAAACGGGATCTGCTGTAGTCCCATGGACAGACATCCTTTTGGCTCAGAAGGGATCCGAAGATATATTCTCCGGTCATGATAAGCGCAGAATAGATACTTCCTCTGACTGCGAAGGGGAAGCTTCGGATCCGACGGCATACCGGAAGAAGAAAGGAAGCGCAGCCGTAGATCGGGAACATCCATACAGAGGTGGTTCCGTTCAGTTTCATGTTTCGTTTTCTCAGGGAGTCGAGAGCCGTCCAGAATATTTCCAGACACCAGCCGGTGACTCCGCACATTAAAAATTTTTTCATCATGCTGATAGGGTGGACAGAAGAGGGAAAAATATTCTTCCAGGTTGAAATGAAAAACAGTTTATACTATAATAAAAAACTGAATCATAGAAAAGAACTGGGAAAATATAGAAAGAACGTGCAGAAAAGATAAAGACAGGATAAGGAGAACATGATGGCATACGCAACCGCACATATTAAGAAGGGCGAAGCAAGAGCATTAAAAGCCGGGGGCCTTTGGATCTATGATAATGAGATTTCCGGGATCGAAGGAGAATTTGAAAACGGTGATATCGTCTCTGTGGAGGATTTCGACGGTTATTTCCTCGGCTATGGTTTCATTAACATGAATTCCACGATCCGCATCCGGATCATGTCCCGGAAGAAGGAGCATGAGATCACGGAGGAGTTCCTGGAAAGAAGGATCCGGGACTGCTGGGAATACCGCAAAGCAGTGACCGATACGGACAGCTGCCGGCTGATTTTCGGAGAGGCGGATTTCCTTCCGGGCTTTGTGGTGGATAAGTTTTCAGATGTGCTGGTGGTCCAGTCGCTGGCTCTCGGCATTGACCGTCTGAAGCCCTTCCTTCTGGATACTCTGGTGAAGGTACTGAAGGAAGACGGGATTACGATCCGGGGAATTTACGAGCGGAGCGATGCCAAAGTGCGCACCCGGGAAGGGATGGAGCGCATCAAGGGCTTTATCGGCGAGCCCTTCGATACAAAAGTGGAAATCATCGAAAATGGTGTCCGTTATCTTGTGGATGTTCAGGAAGGACAGAAGACCGGATTCTTCCTGGATCAGAAATACAACAGAAGAGCGGTTGCGCGGCTTTGCCGGGGCAAAAGGGTGCTGGACTGCTTTACCCATACAGGCTCCTTCGCGCTGAATGCAGGGCTTGCAGGCGCTGAACATGTCCTTGGTGTGGATGCATCGGAGCTGGGGGTGGCCCAGGCCAGGGAAAATGCGCAGCTGAACGGTCTGTCTGACCGGGTGGAATTTTTATGTGAGGATGTGTTTGAGCTGCTGCCCCGGCTGGAGTCGGAGGGAGAGAAGTTCGATGTGGTGATTCTGGATCCTCCGGCATTTACAAAGTCCAGAAGCTCGGTAAAAAATGCGGCAAAGGGCTATAAAGAGATCAATCTTCGGGCCATGAAGCTGGTAAAGGACGGAGGATATCTTGCCAC
>JALERW010000168.1 GCA_022763925.1 Lachnospiraceae bacterium | reverse complement strand
GAACCTGTGTCATCTGTCTGAGCGCAGCGAGTTATGACACAGGTTCTTTTGCCTTTAGTAAATATTATGCAGAGCTTAGAAGCTCTTGAACTCCGAAACAGTCCTCAGAAACATCCCGCCTTCCCGGCCCGGGGACGTCCTGATTCCCCATAATATCAAATCACAAACTGCTCCATATACTTTTTGGACAGCCGCAGGCTTTCCAGTATTTTTTCCCGGCTTCCCTCGAATGCACGATCCTCCACTTCAATACAGGTGCATCCGTCATATCCGATATCCGTGAGGGCTGATACATATTTTCCCCAGTCCACATCTCCCAGGCCCGGAAGCTTCGGGGCCATATAGCTTAAGGGATAAGCCATCACTCCGTATTCTTTCAGTTTGTCGGGATACAGCTTGATATCTTTGTAATGTACATGGAAAATCTTATCCTTAAACTCATACAGCGGCTTCAGATAATCCATCTGCTGCCATACGAAATGGCTGGGATCATAGTTCAGTCCAAAATACTCAGAATCGATGATGCCGAACAGTTCTCTCCAGATTACCGGTGTGGTCATCAGATTCTGTCCACCCGGCCACTGATCCTGACCGAAAAGCATGGGACAATTTTCAATGGCAACCTTAACACCCAGTTCCTCTGCCATGGAAATGATAGGAGGCCAGATCTCTTTGAACAGCTCCACATTCTCCTCCACGGTTTTGTTCTGATCCCTTCCGATAAAGGTGGTCACCATGTTCACTCCCAGCTTTGCGGAAGCTGCAATCACATTTTTCAGATGGGCAATATTCGCCTCTCTTTTTTCCGAATCCCCGTCCATCGTATTGGGATAGAATGCCAGGGAAGAGATCTGAACCTTTTTCCCCTCCGCATAGTCATTGATATAAGCTGCATATTCATCATCTGCCAGAACACGGTCCACATCTATGTGGCTTACGCCGGCATACCGTCTCTCTGCCTTGCCCTGAGGCCAGCAGGCTGCTTCCACACAGGAAAATCCCATCCCTGATACGGTATCCATCATCTCCTCAAAGGACCATCCGTCCAAAATCGCGCTCACAATTCCCAGTTTCATGCTTTCTGCGTCCTTTCCTTTCTCTCTGTATGCCTCACTGCATTATCCCTCTTACCATTGTTTTCAGAGTTTAGCTGTTTACCCGGACTGCTTTTCCCGTCTCGGAAGATTCGATGCTTCCAAATACCGCTCTCATTGCGGACAGTACACTCTCACCGGAAATCTCAGGCTCCTTCTGCTCCACCAGACTTTCCACAAACAGATCGATAATGCCGGATTTGGTCTGATTGTCATTCGTCTGAATCTGATCGATCTCATACAATACTTTCTCGCCTTCAGCAGTGAAAAGCTGTACGGAATATACCGGATCGTCATAGAGACGAAGCATTCCCTTTGTTCCGTAGATCACTGTAGTATTATCCTCTGCAGCATAGTAGGTCCAGCTGGCAGTCATCGTTCCGATGGCACCGCCTTCCAGCGTATAGATGCAGATGGCATTGTCATCCACCCCGATCAGCTCTCCGTTTCCATACCTCTTATCCAATGTGGTCAGCACCGCCTTGGTCTCCACCACCTTCTGCCCGGTGATATACTGAATCAGGTCTGTCTTGTGAATACCCAGGTCGGCCATGGCTCCCATAGCCGCCTTCTTCTTGTCAAAAAACCAGGTGTTCTTTCCGGGATCCACGCTCCAGGTCTCCGGCCCGCCGTGTCCGAAAATCGTACGGAAGGTAAGAACCTTGCCGATCGCCCCCTCCGCGATCAACTGCTTCGCTTTCACATGGGCCTTTGCCAGTCTCTGGTTCTGACCGATCATCAGATACCTGCCGGTCTCTTTCGCGGTTTTCACCATTGCCTCACACTCTTCCAGAGTAACTGCCATGGGTTTTTCGCAGAGCACATGTTTTCCGGCTTTCATGGCCGCTATACTGATCTGGGCATGCGCATTATTTGCCACGCAGACGCTGACTGCATCAATGTCCGGATCCGCCAGCAGTTCCTCATAGATTCCGTAGGCTTTGCAGTTGTATTTCTGCGACAGTTCCTGCGCTCTTTCCTTATTGATATCAAACAGTCCGTACAGGCAGACATCCGGATTGTCCACATATTCCGGGATG
>JALERW010000165.1 GCA_022763925.1 Lachnospiraceae bacterium | reverse complement strand
ATCTGACGAAAGGCAAGGGTAGTCAGGTCTCCGCCGTCGGTAATGCTGGAAACATCGATGGCAGGATTTTTCAGAATACTGCTGACAAGTACCAGACCGGTCATCAGGCAGACAACCACCGTATCCCAGAAGGTACCGGTGGAGGATACCAGCGCCTGACGTACCGGATTTCTTGTCTGGGCAGCTGCGGCAACGATGGGAGCGGAACCCATACCGGATTCATTGGAGAACAGGCCCCGGGCAATACCGTAGCGGGCGGCGGTCATAATTCCGGCACCCACAAGTCCTCCGGCTGCTGCTCCGGGAGTAAATGCCAGACTGCAGATCGTCTGAATCGCCGGAAGGATATAGTCATAATTGTAGCCCAGAATGATGATGCATCCGACAACATAGAATACGGCCATGAAAGGAACCAGCTTTTCACAGACACTGGCGATGGCCTTGATTCCTCCGAAGACAACCAGACAGGTCAGCAGGGCAACTACAATGCCTACGATCCAGGGATCAATTCCAAGGTTGGTTTTTACCACCTTCGCAATGGCGTTTACCTGTACTCCGGAGCCGATACCAAAGGAGGTAAGCGCTGCAAGAAAGGCAAAGGCCGCTCCGAGCCATTTCATGTTCAGGCCGCGTTCCAGAGCATACATGGCACCGCCAAGCATACGACCATCCTCTGTTTTGACCCGGTATTTTACTGCGATCAGGGACTCGGCATATTTGGTAGCTATACCGAACACACCGGTGAGCCAGCACCAGAGTACCGCGCCGGGACCTCCCAGGGCAACTGCTGTTCCCACACCGATGATATTTCCGGTTCCGATGGTGGAAGCAAGGGCAGTGGTAAGCGCGCCGAACTGGCTGATGTCACCGCTGGCGTCGGGATCCTTGGTTACGGAAAGCTTGATGGCTCTTAATGTTTTTTTCTGAATGAATCCGGTCCGGAAGGTCATAAAGAGGTGGGTACCGAACAGAAGAATAATCATCGGGGGTCCCCACAGATAGCCATTGATAAATGTAATAAAATTTTGTAATGAATCCAGCATAAACAGTTCCTCCTCATAATCGAAAAGAATAAGAAAAACAGATCCTTTTCTCTAATGTAATGAAGTTTACCACATAAAATAAGGAATTGTCTACCACAAACGCACAAAAAGATTTAATTTTTTGTATAAAACAATATTATCCGAAAATTATTTCGGATGACGATAAAAGAACCGAATTGTGGGACGCTGAAAGGGAAGAAGAACCGGGGATTTTGCGGCTGATTTTCGGAAAAAGATACTATTTTACTTTCTGCGTGTTTTTTAGTATGATAATAGAAGAAAGATTTTACAGGTTTCCTACAGGCTTTTAGGGAGAAAGATAGAAAATAAAAATACGCGGGAGGTAAGTGAGGATGAAGGTACTGGTGATCGGGGGAGTCGCAGCCGGAACAAAAACGGCGGCTAAGTTGAAACGAATGAACAGGGATACCGAGATAACCATCGTGACAAAGGGGAGAGATATTTCTTATGCAGGATGCGGGCTTCCGTATTATGTGGGAAATGTGATTCCGGATAAGGAAGCGCTGATCGTCAATACACCGGCGAAATTTTCCGGCCTTACCGGTGTGCAGGTAATGAATGAGCGGGAGGTGTACCGGCTGGATCCCGGGCAGAAGAAGGCATTTGCAAGAAATCTGCGCACAGGGGCAGAGGAAGAATATACGTATGACAGCTGTATCGTTGCTTCCGGCGCTTCCCCGGTGATCCCGCCGGTAGAGGGCGTTACGCTTCCGGGAGTATTTCCCATGCGGACCCCGGAGGATGCCATTGAGGCCAGAGATTACCTGGAGCGTACAGGAGCAAAGCGTGCGGTGGTGGTAGGTGCCGGTTTTATCGGCCTGGAGATTGCGGAGAATCTGCTGGAGCAGGGGCTTGCGGTAACTGTGATCGATATGGCACCCCAGATCATGCCGGTATTTGACCCGGAGATTGCAGAATATGCAAGACGCCATCTGGTGAAGCAGGGGATTCGGATTTTTACGGATACAAGACTGGAAGCCATTGAAGGAACCGGAAAGGCAGAGCATGTGCGCACGGATAAGGGAAGCTTTGCAGCAGATGTGGTTGTCCTTTCTCTGGGTATTCGCCCCAATACGACATTCCTTGACGAGACTGGAATTGCCATGGCGGGAAACCGGACGATCCTGACCGATGCAAAGCTTCGGACAAATCTTCCGGATGTTTATGCGGTAGGTGACTGCGCCATGGTCAGCAGCCGTCTGACAAAGGAAGCTGCCTGGTCGCCTATGGGTTCCTCTGCGAATATGGAAGGAAGAACACTGGCACAGATCCTGGGAGGAGAGGATAAGGAATACCCCGGTGTGCTTGGTACCGGTGTGGTAAAGCTTCCCGGACTCAATGGCGGAAGAACCGGACTTTCCGAGGCGGAGGCCGCAAGACGCGGCTATGATGTGGTGACAGCCCTTACCGTGACCGATGACAAGGCACATTATTATCCCGGTGCGGCATGGTTTGCGATCAAGCTCATGGCAGACCGCAGCAGTCATAAGCTGCTGGGCGTCCAGGTACTTGGCCCCGGAGCTGTGGACAAGATCGTGGATGTGGGTGTTGTAGCGCTGACCATGGCGGCCACGTTAGAGCAGCTGGAAAATATGGATATGGCGTATGCGCCTCCGTTCTCCACGGCGATCCATCCTTTTGTGACAGCGGTGAATGTTCTGGAAAATAAGATCAGCGGTAAGATGGACAGCATGACACCGGCAGAATATCTTGCAGGAGCAGCAAAGGATTACCGGCTGATCGATACAGCCCTGACGCCTTCCCTGTCAGGAGCCCTTTATGTGGACCTGACGCAGGTGAATGGAGAAGTGCCGGGGCTTGCGAAGGATGAAAAGCTGCTGCTGGTATGCTCCAAGGGAAAACGGGCCTATATGCTTCAGAACCGTCTGAAGCATTACGGATATACCAATACACTGGTGCTGGAAGGCGCAACGGCGTTCAATGATGTAAAGGTGCCGAAGGGAACCGGAACCGTTACAGTAAGTCCGGAGGATATTACAAGAGTAAAGGCGCTGGGATTCCTGCATAACAAGGGAACGGATAAATTCAATGCCCGTATCATTACAAGAAACGGAAAGATTACGGCTGAGGAGAGCCAGTGCATTGCGGAGGCTGCAAAGCGGTTCGGCAGCGGTGAGATCGCCATGACGACCCGCCTGACGGTGGAAATCCAGGGAGTTCCTTATGACAGGATCGAAGATTTGAGGGCCTTTGTGGCTGAAGCCGGACTGGAGACCGGCGGAACCGGCTCTAAGGTGCGTCCGGTTGTGGCCTGCAAGGGAACTACCTGCCAATACGGACTTCTGGATACCTTTGGCCTGTCCAATAAGATTCATGAGCTGTTCTTCCATGGCTATGCCGGAGTGAAGCTTCCGCATAAATTCAAGATCGCGGTAGGCGGCTGCCCGAACAACTGTGTAAAACCGGATCTGAATGATTTCGGTATTATCGGACAGAGACGGCCGAAGCTGGATCCGGAAATCTGCCGGGGCTGTAAGACTTGCGCAGTGGAAACTGCCTGTCCGGTAGGGGCTGCATCCCTTTCCAGCAGCGGACCGGGAATTGATCCGCAGCTGTGCAACAATTGCGGCCGCTGTGTTGGAAAATGCCCGTTCCATGCGCTTGAGGACGGTGCTTACGGATACAAGATCTATATCGGCGGGCGCTGGGGAAAGCGGGTAGCCCAGGGCCATGCGCTGAGCCATATTTTTGAGAGTGAGGAAGAGGTGCTCGCAGTTCTGGAGAAGGCGATCCTTCTGTTCCGCGAACAGGGAAAGACCGGAGAGCGTTTCGCAGATACCATCGCCCGGCTTGGCTTTGAAAATGTGGAAGCACAGCTGATGGATGATGCGATCCTGAAGCGGAAAGAGGAGATTGTCGGAGCCAAGCTTCATATGGTAGGCGGAGCAACCTGCTGATGGAGCAGTGAAGGAAAAGAAAGAGGCAGATATTGAAATTGAAAGAAAGAAGAGGGGCAGCAGTATGCGTACTGCTGCTTCTTGCATCGGGAATACTGACATCCCTGGCCGGATGTGCAGGAGCGCAGGAAAGCGCACTTTTTCATGTGAGTTTCCTGAAGGCAGGAAAAGCGGATGCCATCGTCCTCTGGAGCGGTGAGGAAGCCATTGTGATCGATACCGGAGAGGATGACGACGGGGAGAAACTGTGCTCTTATATGGAAAGCCGGGGAATACGGACAATACAGGCGTTGATTATCACGCATTTTGACAAGGACCATGTGGGCGGGGCAGATATTCTGCTGGAGCGTTTTGAGGTGCAAAGGATCTATCAGCCGGATTATGAGGGAACCGGAAAACAGTACCGGGAATATATGGCATGCCTGGATGGAAACCGTGCATCCGGACACAGACTTTCGGTACAGGCTGTGACGGAGTGCACACAGCTGTCTTTGGGGAATGCGGCTCTTACCATTTATCCCTCTTCACTTACGAAGGAGGAGATCCTTCAGGCAGGGGAGCAGGAGTATGATAATGATCTGTCTCTGGTGGTAAGCGCGGTGCATGGGGAAAACAGCTTTTTGTTTACGGGGGACGCCAAAGCACAAAGAATCCGTGAACTTATGAAACAGAAGGAAGACTGGGGACATACGCTGTTAAAGATTCCTCATCACGGAACGTACAATGAGGAGACGGAGCATCTGCTGGACGCGGTGCATCCGGAGGAGGCAGTGATCTGCTGTTCCGGGAAAAATCCTGCGGATCAGGAGCTTCTTAAGCTTCTGGAAGAAAGAAATATTCAGGTATGGACGACCATGGATGACACGGTGGAGGCAGTCAGTGACGGGAAGGTGCTGGAGATTTCTGCACGCTGAGCGTACCCTTGAGAATCGTCCTGTGAACAAAAACACTATGTCGCTTTGCTGTAAAAAAGTGCCGGGAAGTCTTGACAGAAAAAATGAAGAGCGTATGATAAAGAGAAAGAAAAAAGGGTAATACCAAAGAGGGGGAAAAAGACATGGAAGGAATTACCTTCGTCCATATAACAGGAATTGCTCTGACGCTGCTTTTGATCGTGGGATGCGGAATATATTCCGGACGGCAGGTGAAAAGTGGGGATGATTTCTCCGGAGGTGGAAGAAATTCCGGAACTGCCATGGTAGCAGGAATGATCATGGGAACGCTGGTGGGAGGCTCGGCTACGGTGGGAACCGCACAGCTGGCTTACGTTCACGGCTTTTCTGCATGCTGGTTTACCTTTGGTTCAGCCATCGGCTGTCTGTTCCTGGGTTTGTTTTTTTCCGGAAGAATGTATGAGAGCGGGGAGCAGACAATTTCTTCCATTATTGTGAAAGAGTACGGGAGAAAGGTGGGGAATGCGGCTTCTGTACTGGGAGCAGTGGGAATCTTCATCAATATTGTGGCACAGATTCTTGCCGCTTCCGTACTGATTGAGTCGATCTTTCCGATCCCCGCTCCCGCGGCATCTCTGTTGGCTATTTTGGTCATGATGGCTTATGTGGTATTCGGCGGCGTGAAGGGAGCCGCGATGGTCGGTATTGTCAAGCTGGTGCTCACCTATATCAGTGTAGTCATCTGCGGTGTGCTTCTGATGGGAAAGGTGGGGGATCTTGGCGGCTTTCTCTCCGGATTTTCAGCGGATGGGATCCTGACACCGTTTGCCCGGGGGATTCTGACGGATGGAGGCGCTGGTCTGTCGGTCATTATCGGCGTTCTCAGTACCCAGAGCTATGTGCAGGCGGTTCTTTCTGCAGCCGGAACGAAGGAGGCACGCAGGGGCGCGATCATCAGTGCAGTTCTGATTCCTCCCATCGGATGCATCGGCATCCTGATCGGACTATATATGAGAGCAAATTTCCCGGGGCTGACGCCGAGCGCGGCTTTTCCTCAGTTTGTGCTGAATTATATGCCGCCGCTTCTGGCTGGAATAACGCTGGCGACTTTGCTGGTAGTTGTGGTAGGGGCCGGTGCCGGACTGACGCTGGGAATCAGCACG
>JALERW010000180.1 GCA_022763925.1 Lachnospiraceae bacterium | reverse complement strand
GAAGGCTCTCGCAGAAAAGGTATTCCTGTCCTCTCCTGCCGTTTCCGCCCGTATAGAACGTCTGGAGCGGGAAGGGATCATTACCGGATACCATGCAAGCGTCGACCGGCTGAAGCTTGGCTACCATATTACCGCCTTTATCAATCTGGAGGTGGAGCCCTCCCAGAAACAGGAATTTTATCCCTACATAAAAAAATGCCCCAACGTACTGGAATGCAGCTGTGTCACTGGAAATTATTCCATGCTGATCAAAGTCGCATTTCCGAGTACGATGGAGCTGGATACCTTTATCGGGCATCTGCAGCATTACGGAAAAACAAGCACACAGATCGTCTTCTCCACCGTGGTAGAGCCCAGGGGCATTCAGACAAACGATTAACGCATTTCTTTCAGCAGCTTTTCAGGCGCCTATTCCAGGCAAATCTCAAGCACCACCGCCTGATAACCCTCCAGAAAGATCTTATCTTCCTGCACATCCAGCTGCTTTTTATTATTGATCAATACTTTTTTCAGCTCGCTGCCCCATGGAAGGATCCGTCCCTCTTTCTGGAAATTGGCAAGAATCAGAAGCGTCTTTTCCTCGCCTTTCCGAAGAAACGCAATGAGATTCTTTTCCGCCGTATATACTGCCCGGAAGCTTCCATAGACAACAACCTCTTTATATTCTTCTGACTTGCGCAGGCGGATCAGACGCTTATAATGTGACAAAACCGAATCCTCTTCCGACATCTGCTGCCCGGCATTGATCTGTGTATAATTGGGGTTTACCATAAGCCACGGCTTCCCGCTGGTAAAGCCGGCATTCTCCTCTGCGCTCCACTGAAACGGTGTCCGGCAATTATCCCTGCTGTACCGTTCAATGGCCTTTAACGCCTCTTCTTTGCTGCAGCCCGCCTGAACAGCCACCTGATATTCGTCTCTGGAATTAATGTCATCGATGTCTTCAATGGACGGGAAGGCACAGTTGGTCATACCGATTTCCTGACCCTGATAGATAAAGGGCAGTCCACGAAGCATCATCATAACCGTTGCCAGCATTTTCTTGGCATCCTCCGTACATTCTCCCTCCGGAAGATAGCGGCTGACCCCTCTGGGCTCATCATGATTCTCTATGATATTGGCCATAAATCCCATGCCCTCCGTTATATGCTGTACCCGGTACAGAATATCGCGGTATTCATCCGGTGAGATTTTTCTGCGGTCATACCAGCCCTTTTCACTGCCTCCGGCCGTCTCAGAGCTGAAGTCAAAGATCGTGGAAAAATATCCGTCCGCTCCGATATAATCCGGAAGATCCTCCTCTTTATAATTAAACAGTTCTCCGGCAGTAAATGCATCATACCGGTCAAAGGTCTCTTTCTTCAGCTCGCGCAAGAATTCTCCCGGGCCGCCCGACTCGGCCAGCATTACAAAACAGCTGCAGAGGCCATCCGGACGGTCTGCCGGGAAATCCCGGAACCTGAGATCCTTTTTTATATTGATGATCGCATCGATCCGAAATCCTGCCAGTCCCTTATCCAGCCACCAGTTGATCATCTTATAAATCTCTCTTCGCACCTTCGGATTCTCCCAGTTCAGATCCGGCTGTTCCTTTGCGAACAAATGCAGATAATATTTATCCGTTCCGGGTATCGGCTCCCAGGCGCTTCCCCCGAAATAGGACCGCCAGTTGCAGGGCGGATTGCCGTCCTTTCCTTCACGGATATAAAAATACTTCCCGTATTCTCCGTCCGGATCCTTCAGCGCCTTCTGAAACCACTCATGCTGATCCGAGCAGTGATTGACCACCAGGTCCATCAGGATATGGATATCCCGCTTCTTCGCCTCCCGAAGGAGCTCGTCCATGTCCTCCATCGTTCCGAATCTGGGATCAATATTATAATAATCGGATATATCGTACCCCTGATCCACCAGAGGGGAGCAATATACCGGGGAAATCCACACAATATCGATTCCCAGCTCCTTCAGGTAATCCAGCTTATTTATAATACCTCTGAGATCTCCGATTCCGTCTCCGTTTGTATCCAGAAAGCTTTTCGGATAGATCTGGTAGGCCACCTTATCATGCCACCACTTTTTTTCCATGACAGTTCCTCCGTTATCCATGATATTCGATTCATTATATCATTTCCGGGCAAAAATGTCATTGCAGAAAAGTTCACATTAAGTTAAAGAAATGAACATGTTTTCTTCATAATTCTTCCTTAATATAGAAAATGTAAAGGATAAAAACTTTTTCATAACATACCTCTCTCTTACCGGAGCCCATAGGATTATGGGGCTCCGATTTTTTGTCCCGGCAAAAATAAAGAGTACCGCATGATGAACAGAAGAAATCTGCTATTTTGCGGCACTCACTTTAAAGAGGAGTATATAAATATATGTTAGTTCAAAAATTCTCTGACCTTTTCTGCATAAAGATCTGTCTGCAAAATTCCCGCCATATGGCCGTAATCACTGCTCAATGTATAGCTCTGTGCATTTCCTCCCAGACAGGTGATCCGGTCAACGATCCGGTTTACAATGGATGCCGGATGGAGGATATCTTCCTTACAGGGGATTGCAAGCACACGGCATTTGATACGTGACAGTGCAGCATCCAGGTCTCCCCCATAAGGACGGGACACATC
>JALERW010000146.1 GCA_022763925.1 Lachnospiraceae bacterium | reverse complement strand
TCCCCAATTTCTTACCTGTCGATTCCCAATGGCAGATTTGCCTTTGGTACAGACTTGAAATTTACCAAAGTTTTTACCAAAATTGATGACAAAAATATGCAAAGATATGCCAAAATATGCCAGAATAAGTGAAAAATGAAGTAAGGTAAAAAGGCTTGAAAAGCCCGAAAATACTGGAAATATGAGAAAAATCAAGATTTTATTTGTTTGCCACGGCAATATCTGCCGCAGCACTATGGCCGAGAGTGTCCTCACCTTCATGGTGACCCGGCGCGGCCTTTCCAATATGTTTGAAATTGACTCCGCGGCTACCAGCCGTGAGGAGATCGGCAATCCACCTCACAGGGGAACTGTCAGGAAGCTTCAGAGTGTCGGTATTCCGGTGATTCCGCACAGGGCGCAGCAGATGACCAGAAAGGATTATGAGCAGTACGATTATCTCATCGGCATGGACGGCTGGAATATCCGCAACATGCTTCGGATCGTTGGATCCGATCCGGAGCATAAGATATATAAGCTGCTGGATTTTGCGGACAGGCACGGGGACATCGCGGACCCGTGGTATACGGGAAACTTTGATGAGACATACGCTGATATCCTGGAAGGGTGTGAGGGATTTTTAAAAGCAGTATTAGAAAACTGATGTTATTCTGTTGAAAAACCTGCATTTCGTCTTTTTCTGTCTATCAAATCTGCTTTACCCTATTGAAAAGACAGTGCCAAAAGTATCTGACAGCACTGAAAATCTTATAAAAACAGCTTGATTATTTCTTTAGCCCAGGAGAGATAGGACGGAACGATTGTATCAAGTATATTTTTGACAGTGGTAATGTCCGCTTCGGTGAGTGTACTTACGGCAGTGTTCTGTACAATAAGCTCACTGCTTTTTTGAAATACGCTGCCGACAGCCTGCGTATCGCCTATGGCAATCATCCCCCGTGCGTTGTCACCAAGTGCAAAATATTTTCCAATGGATAATGCTCCGACGGAAAAACATCCTGCGGACAGAATGCCAAGTGCAAACAGTCCGATGGATAGTAAACCAAGTGAAAACATACCTAATGATAACATCCCCATGGACAGCATGCCGAAGGAAATAATCCCGTTTGCTTTTAATCCGACTGCAATTACTCCCCTGGCATTTAAGCCTACGGCAACAAAGCCCCTGGCGTTCCTGCCGATATGCCACAGGTGTATGCCAAATACGATATTTTCGCTTTTTCTTTCACGAAAACGTATTCTGAAAATCGGGCTTTGCTCACTGGCCGGCCTCTTGCTGTCTGTTTCTTCTGCACCTTTGAGAAGATAATCCAGCGAACAGCTAAATAATTCGCTCATCCTTATCAGTTTGTCGGTTTCGGGATATGTAAGGTTGCTTTCCCATTTACTGATCGCCTGTCTGGATACTCCAAGAACATGTGCAAGCTGTTCCTGTGTATAATTGTTTTCTTTTCGAAGTTTTGATAATTTATCGCCTAATGTCACAGCGTGTCCTCCAATCTGAATAACTTGTTCGTATTGATGATACCTGTTTGACGTCTGAAAGACCACCATCATCAAGGTTCTAAATGTAAACTGCAGGTTGCATTGGTGATTTTGCCTGATTCAATTATACTAACCTACATCTCCCTTCTCAAGTCAGTAAAAAGTATTCTCTATTGACTAACGAACGATAGGTAGTTATAATGAAGATAAGTGAAAATGAAGGATTTCGTATGATCACACTATTTGTAATCGGCATTATTTTGTTTACAGGATAGCTTGTGCATTTCGCATGGAAAGCTATCAGGGAAATTACGAAAGCAGCACTTTTTGTGCTTGGAATTTCCGTGTTGTTGGTGGCTTTCTTCTAGCGGTTTTGAAAGGAATTTAAGGGTATGAAAACAAAAGAAAAGACAGCATGGATCGATGAAAAAAATAAAATTGTGTCGTTCCATGCAATAGATAATAGCAAAATGATAACGAAAACAGAAAGCCTGTTTTGGAATTTCCTGCTCGGACTGATAAGCTTCGGATATCGAATCATGTGAAGGGAGATCGTTGTATATGAAAAGAATAATTGTACTGTTTCTGGCGGCAATCCTGGGCTTGTGTTTGACAGCCTGCAGCAAAGCGTCTGAACAAAGCTCGCACGAAACCCATATGGAAGCAGCTGATACAGAAAGCACGGAGGAGATGCGGCAGGAAGGCAGCAGTTCCGTCAACAGCGGAAGCGCAGCAGAAAAGTCAGAAGAACCTTCACAGCAAAGTGTCAAATTGGCAGGGCCGTGGCATCTGGACAGTGAAAAGAATGACCTTGCCGCATTTGCGGATTCCTTAGACTTGTTCCCCGGCTATGGCGAATGGGGCGCCTCCATGGAGATCCGAAGCGACGGACAAATGAGCTGGTACATAGGCTCAGAGGGCTGGCACGGGACCTATACCCTGGAGGATGGGGTGATTCACGCCCGTTTGACCTCTGATTTGGAGCAATCCACACGGTTTTGGGACTTTCACATCACCGAAGAAAACGATGAGGCAGAGCTGGAAATGGATTATGAGGATATGACAATCTACTTGGTTTATGGAGACAGGGAGGATATGCCTGCTTACACAGACGGTTTGTAGATATAAGGGGGATCATTCCGTATGATCTTGCTCACGCTGTTTTTGAAAGGCGTTTAAAAGGCGTTTTGAAAGGCGATCAGCATACGACCAAATTTCTATAATACAGACACATAAAGGTGAAATATCTGTCTATATGCAGCCGGAATATTCTTGTAGAATATAGGGTACAAGCTGCTGTGAATGAAGAAGAAAAATACTGAATCATACGAAGAGAAAAAGGTATGGAATCGGCAGCTGCATCAAAAAACGGATGCCAGTGAATACGGTATTGTAAGACTGGAAAAGTGAAAGGAAAGATGATATGAAGAAAGGATTTTTTGTCACGGCCTGTGTGCTGCTGGCTGCCGCCATCGGCTTTGTGATTTATGCTCTGGGGCATCCGGAGCTGTCCTTCCCGTGGAGTGTGCAGATCACCCACATCCTGTACGGGCTGTATGTGGACGCAGTGATGCTGCTGTTGGTGCTTGCGTTTTGGAAAAAGAGAGACCGGGTGTATATTCTGGCAGTCATTTTGGAACTCGGGGCGGTCTTTTTCCTGGTACAGTCTATACTCGGCGTCTTCCCGGAGGGCAAATCCAACTGGTATCTTCCGCTGGCCCTGGGTCTGAATGTCATTGCGCTGTTCCTGAACACAGTCCAGCAAAGAAAACAGAAGAGAAAGGCTGAACCGAAAGAATAAAAACAGAGTATAAAGGCAAGAATTGGAGGTTACATATGAACAAACAAATTCGGCAATATGTAGGACTGCTTTCAGCAATATTGGTTTATTATCTCGTGCATGAAGGAGCACATTTTGTATATGCGCTGTCTGCCGGTGTGTTTCAGCGAATCAACTTTATGGGGCTCGGTGTTCAGGTTGCAGTTGCTTCGGAACGAATGAGCAATCTGCAGTTGGGGATTTTCTGCCTGGTTGGTGCTGCTGCAACAGCGATTACGGCTTGTGTCTTGACTTTGGCAGCACCCAGGATCTGCATGGCACGCTCCAGGGTTTTCAGAGCATGTATGTTCTATATCACAATGGCTATGCTGCTGATCGACCCGCTGTATCTAAGTGTACTGTGCGGCTTCTTCGGCGGCGGGGATATGAATGGGATCGCGCTGTTGCTCCCTGAGTGGATTGCAAGATTATGCTTTGGAGTATTGTTGGTGATCAATTGCCTGCTGTTCTGGAAAGTAATTCTGCCGAAATATAAGAAGTCATTTGTTTCATAATGCTGAAAAAACAGAAACACCATGAAAGGTTGACAACTGTATACCTGCATGCTATACTCGAGGTAATCAAATGTCTACCTTGAAGGAGGGAAGCCTATGAAGCAGGTGAATTTATCCGACGCGGAATGGAAGATCATGAATCTTCTCTGGCAGCAGTCACCGATGACCATCATGCAGATAACCAGGGCACTGGAGGAGGATACCGGCTGGGGGAAGCATACGGTCATTACCATGCTGAACCGCATGGAGGCAAAAGGTGCGGTGGCCCACCGGGAAGGAGAGCGGGCAAAGCTTTTCTATCCGCTGGCGGATCAGAAACAGGCTGCGGCCAGGGAGACCCGCGGATTTCTGGAGCGTGTTTATCAGGGGAGCCTCAGTATGATGGTGAACTCCATGGCAAGCTCTCGGGAGCTGTCCCGGGAGGAAATTCAGGAGCTCTGCGATATTTTAAAGAAGGCAGAGGAGGATGCTCATGACTGAAGTAATGATTTCTTCATCGGTACTGATTCTAATCCTCTGTCTTTTTCGGTATGCTTTTAAGGGGAGAGTATCCTCGAAAGTATTATATGCCATGTGGGGGCTGGCTGCACTGCGTCTGCTCCTGCCGTTCAGTATTCTGGGGATTGTATTTGCCCCGGATGGCGCTTCGTCAGGATCAGGGGCGCTATTGCCCGCAAGTCCGTACAGTGTGCTGAGCCTTGCAGCCGGGGTGAAGGAGCAGGCCATTGACGGGACGGTGCTGCAGCCTTTGGCGGAGAATGTGACAAAAGGCTATGTTTATACGGCTCCGGAGACGGATTCGCTTCTGGTAAAATTGACCTCCGTGGACTGGGAACCGGTGATTCTGGTGATCTGGGCAGCAGGAACGGTTCTTCTTTTCGGAATCATGCTTCGGAGCTATTGCCGCTTCGCAGGGCAGCTGAGGGCGAACAGGAGACTGCTGCTGCCGGAGGACTCCGGGAAATTTCGCTATCCGGTGTATGTGGCAGAGAACCTGAAGTCCCCCTGTCTGTTCAGCATCGGCGGAAAGCCTGCGATCTATGTGACGAAGGAAACGGCGCAGGACCCCGACATGCTCCTTCATGTGCGGGTGCATGAGGAGGTGCATGGGCGGCATCATGATCTTGTATGGTCTGCTTTGCGGACCGGACTTCTGTGCTTTTACTGGATCAATCCGCTTGTCTGGCTTGCGGCGGCGCTTTCCAAACGGGACTGTGAGCTTGCCTGCGATGAGGGAGCAATCGAGCTTCTGGGGGAGGAAGAGCGGTTTGCCTACGGAAGAACGCTGGTATCCATGATCGGGCGGAGAAAATCGCCGGCGGATATACTGGATTCGGCTACGACGATGACCGGGAGCTCCCGAAATATGAAAGAGAGGATCCGGATACTGGCAGGACAGAAGAAAAGAACCGCGCTGGCGTTGATCCTTCTTGTGGTTTTGGTAATGACAGCCGTGTGGTTTACGTTTTCCGGAAAGGAAAGCAGAAAGGAAGCCGCGGCAGATACACTGGAAAGCCTTTCCGTGCAGGCAAAAGCCTGGACCCCGGATCAGAATCCGGAAGCAGACGGGCAGCAGTATTCGGTAATTTCAAGTCCGTTGAAAGAGGCTCCGTCGGCGGAAATATCCATCAATGGGGAACTTCTTGTGCCGAATGATAATTATTATCTCTTTTTTGACGGGAAGGAATTTCCTGCAGACTGTGAGGAGCTGTACCGGACCTTTCTTTCTGTACAGGCTTACCGGGAAGCTGAAAATGGAGATGTGATCCGGATACAGCTGGATCCGGAAGCGCTGGGAGAGGTGACCGTGCAGGAGGCGAGGGTATATGACTATTGGATCGATAAAGAAGGAATCATTAAAATCTGGAACCGGTTTGAATACATGCCTCTGGAGGATGTGACGGTGGAGCCGTCCGGGATTTCCTTTGTCATGCCGATGAATATGGCACAGGCATTGTCCAGTACATATGAGTCAGATGGATATTTCCGCGGAATGGAAGCGGAATGTGATTTGTCGGACGGCAGCACTGTCGTATACTACTTTGTGCTGCATTCAGACAGTGCAGGAGGGGAATAATAAATTTCGTTGAATTAAAGTTTGTGAAATGGTATACTCTGTATGAACAGGCAGTTGCAATGATCAGTCGTTGGGTCCCCGATTTCATGGAAGTTTCATGGAAGGAGCAGGAGGAACGTATGAATTGTCGCGAAACGCAGCAGATGATATACCGCTATCTGAATAATAATCTGAATGAAAGAGAACTGCAGGCATTCCTTGACCATGTCATGGAATGCCCTTCCTGTTATGAGGAGCTGGAGATTTATTATACCATTCATGTTGCGCTGGATTACCTGGAGGATGAAGAGAAGGGGACGACCAATCCGGCGCAGCGTCTTAGAAAGGAACTTCAGGATCGGTACAGAACCTTAAGGAGACATCGAATGTTCCGTTCCTTTCAGATTATTCTGGTGGGAATGGCCTTTGCGGCTCTGATCGTGACGGCCTCTATTCAGGTTCGGATGCTTCTGAATGCGGATCCGGGAATCGTTTCGGAGGGGCCGGCCGGGGAAGAAAAGGAAGAAACCTGCGGGAAATAATGAGACAGAAGGCTCCTTCAGGGGCATAAAACGGAGGACAGGAACATGGACGGAAAAATCGTTTTGATAGACGGACACAGTATTTTAAACCGGGCCTTTTACGGGCTTCCGGATCTTACAAATGCAGAGGGACTTCATACCAATGCGGTGTATGGTTTTCTGAATATTCTCTTTAAGATTCTGGAGGAGGAGCAGGCGGATTATCTTACGGTGGCTTTTGACCGGAAAGCCCCCACATTCCGGCATCAGATGTATGCAGAGTACAAAGGGACCAGGAAGCCCATGCCGGAGGAGCTGCGGCAGCAGGTGCCGCTGATGAAGGAAGTTCTGACCGCTATGGATGTTCCGATCGTGGAGCGCGACGGCTACGAAGCGGATGATATCATAGGAACACTGGCACGCAGGAGTGAGGAGCAGGGACTTTTTGTATCCGTGATTTCCGGTGATCGGGATCTGCTTCAGCTGGCTACAGACCGAATCCGGATCCGGATCCCGAAGACCAAACGGACAGGGACAGAGATAGAGGATTATAATGCGAAAGAGGTGCTGGAGCATTATCAGGTAATGCCGCTGCAGATCATTGATCTGAAGGCCCTGATGGGGGATACGGCCGATAATATTCCCGGACTTCCCGGAGTAGGGGAAAAGACGGCCACGAAGCTGATTGTGGAGTACGGTTCCCTGGAGAATGCCAAGGCGCATGAAGAAGAGATAAAGCCGAACAAGGCAAGGGATGCGTTTAAAAATCATTATGATCTGGCCGTGCTGTCCAAGCAGTTGGCGACGATCAAGACAGACTGTGACCTTTCTTTTGACTATGAGAAGGCGCGGATCAACAATCTGTATACCAAGGAAGCGTACGAGCTGTTTAAACGGCTGGAATTTAAAAATCTGATCGGGCGGTTTTCTGTGGAGGAAAAGGAGCCGAAGAGAACCTGCAGTATCCGGGTGATCCGGGAACTGGGAGAAGCGCAGACCGTGCTGGAGCGGGCGAAAGAGTCGGATCGGATCGGATTTTTTGTCCTGGGAGAAAAGGAACATGTACTTGGCCTTGCCCTGTGTATGGATGAGTCGGAGGCCTGTGTTCTGTTAAAGGAAGGATTTCTGACCGGGGAGTATCTGGCAGCTCAGCTTATGGATATCTGCAGCCGGGTACCGTTGGCGGCCTCCATCGATCTGAAGCCGCAGCTGTTTTTCCTGGAAGGAAAGAAGCGGGAATCGCTTTTTGACTGTGCCATTGCGGCGTATCTTCTGAATCCGTTAAAGAGCAGCTACCCATACGATGATATGGCAAGGGAGTTTTTCGGAGAGCTGCTGCCGTCAAAAGAGGAATTGCTCGGTAAACGAAGCTTGGATGCGGCGTTTCAGGTGGTGCCGGAGCAGCTGGCATCCTATGGAGGCTATGTGTGCTATACTGCTTATCGGAGCGTGCCGGTTTTGAGGGAAAAGCTCGCGGAAGAAGGCATGCGTCAGCTGTTTGAGGAAGTCGAGATGCCTTTGCTCTTTACCCTGTATGATATGGAATGCTGGGGGATCCGGGCAAAAGCGGAGGAGCTGAAGGTATACGGAGAACAGCTTCAGATACGGATTTCCCAACTGGAAAGGGAGATTTATGAACTGGCCGGGGAGGAATTTAATATCAATTCGCCCAAGCAGCTGGGGGTTATTCTTTTTGAAAAGCTGAAGATGCCCTTCGGGAAGAAGACCAAGACCGGCTATTCCACCTCTGCGGATATTCTCGATAAGCTGGCCCCGGATTATCCACTGGTGGCGGATATTCTGGAGTATCGTCAGCTGACGAAGCTGAAATCCACTTATGCGGACGGTCTTTCTGTTTATATTCAGGAGGATGGCCGGATTCACAGCACGTTCAATCAGACAATTACGGCAACCGGGCGGATCAGCAGCACGGAGCCGAATCTTCAGAATATTCCCGTACGGGTGGAGCTGGGCCGTCTGATCCGGAAGGTGTTTGTGCCGGAGGACGGATATGAATTTATCGATGCGGACTACTCACAGATTGAGCTGCGGGTGCTGGCTCACATGTCGGGAGATAAGATGCTGATTCAGGCGTATAAGGAAGCACAGGATATTCATCGGATCACGGCTTCCCAGGTATTCCATACGCCGTTTGAAGAAGTGACGGATCTGCAGCGCCGCAATGCCAAGGCCGTGAATTTCGGTATCGTGTATGGAATCAGCTCCTTTGGCTTAAGTCAGGGGCTGAGCATTACCAGAAAGGAAGCTGCGGAATATATAGAGAAATATTTTGAAACATACCCGGGCGTGAAGGCATTTCTGGATCAGCTGGTATCCGATGCAAAGGAAAAGGGCTATGTCACCACCATGTTCGGGCGAAGAAGACCCGTTCCGGAGCTGAAATCCAGCAACTTCATGCAGCGCTCCTTTGGAGAGCGGGTAGCCATGAATTCTCCGATTCAGGGGACGGCGGCAGATATTATCAAGATTGCCATGATCCGGGTGAATGAGCGGATGAAGGCCATGCATATGAAGTCCAGGCTGATCCTGCAGGTGCACGATGAGCTTCTGATCGAGGCCTGGAAGGAAGAAGCGGAAACGGTGAAGCAGATTCTGAACGAAGAAATGCACCGGGCGGCGGATCTGAGTGTGTCTCTGGAGATTGATATGCACGAGGGAATGACCTGGTATGATGCCAAATGAGATATGAGATGGAAGGATAAGGGTATGCTGGTACTTGGAGTAACAGGCGGTGTGGGTGCCGGGAAGAGCACGGTGCTGGACCATATGGAGGAGGCCTGGGGCGCACAGATCCTCAAGGCGGATGAGGCGGCGCATATGCTGATGCGCAGGGGACAGCACTGCTATGAAAAAATAGTGGAAAAATTTGGAGAAGAGATACTGGATGATACCGGAGAGATTAACCGGATAGCATTCGGGGAAGTGGTATTTAAGAACCGGGAGAAGCTGGAGCAGCTGAACGGAATCGTTCATCCCGCTGTGAAGGAATATATCTGTCAGGTGATTGCGGATGAGCGGCGAAGAAAAGAGCGTCCGGTGCTGGCCATTGAGGCTGCCCTTCTGATCGAGGAAGGCTATGGCGCCATCTGTGATGAACTCTGGTATATTTATGCCAGTGAAGCAGTGCGCCGGGAGCGGCTGAAAACAACCAGAGGCTATTCGGATGCCCGGGTGGATGGCATCTTTAAAAATCAGTGTCCGGAGGCGGTATTCCGTGCCAACTGCGCGGTGACCATTGATACGGGAATCAGCCTGGAGTATACGAAAGAGCAGGTAGACCGCTGCCTGAGAGAAAGGATATCGGATTAAGATGAGATTATGCAGCATTGCCAGCGGAAGCAGCGGGAATTGTATTTATGTGGGGAGTGACCATACGCATCTGATGGTGGATGCGGGAATCAGCGGCAAGCGGATCGAGCAGGGCCTGAACAGCCTGGAGCTGTCAGCAAAGGATATGGACGGAATTCTGATCACACATGAGCATGTGGATCATGTCAAAGGCCTGGGGGTGATGGCAAGAAAATATGCGCTCCCCATATATGCAACGAAGGGAACCCTGGATGAGATCCGAAGAATGGGAAGTCTGGGGGTCATTCCGGATGAGCTGTACCGGGAAATACATCCGGATGAGCCATTTGCTGTCGGAGATCTTACGGTAAAACCCATGCATATTTCCCACGATGCAGCGGACCCGGTGGCTTATCGGGTGGAAGGTGAAGGAAAATCTGCAGGCATCGTGACGGATCTGGGAAAATATGATGATTATATTGTAGACAAAATACAGGGACTCGATGTATTATTGTTAGAAGCCAACCATGATATCCATATGCTGGAGGTGGGCTCCTATCCCTATCCTCTGAAAAGAAGAATCCTGGGAGACCGGGGGCACCTGTCCAACGAACTGTCGGGAAAGCTTC
Organism: Lachnospiraceae bacterium; assembly: GCA_022763925.1. Classification (GTDB taxonomy): domain Bacteria; phylum Bacillota; class Clostridia; order Lachnospirales; family Lachnospiraceae; genus JAGTTR01. The sequence goes on along the minus strand of JALERW010000146.1, from coordinate 2,364 downwards.
TGTGCCGTGTCCTGCATGACCGCATGAAGGCTGTGTTCCTGGGACACCTGAGCAAGGAAAATAATTATGAAGAGCTGGCCTATGAGACGGTGCGGCTGGAGATCAATCTGGGAGATACAAAGTATCAGGCGGATGATTTTCGTATAGAGGTTGCAAAACGGGAACAGCGCTCCTCCGTTGCGGAGTTCTGATATCCCGATAAAAAGCCATACATACTGCGAGGAGTGGAAACATGAAAAAAACAATTATTACTGTAGTCGGAAAAGACACTGTCGGCATCATTGCCAGAGTATGCACCTATCTGGCCAATAACCGGATCAATATTCTGGATATTTCCCAGACCATCGTATCCGGATATTTTAACATGATGATGATCGTGGATGCCAATGCGTCAACAAAGCCTTTCGGAGATTTTTCCAGGGAGCTGGATCAGCTGGGGGAGGAGATCGGTGTGAAGATCCGCTGCCAGCATGAGGACATCTTTGAAAAAATGCACCGGATCTAGTTTCGGATATCAGGAAAAGGAAGGATTACAGCTATGATAAACATGTTTGAGGTAAATGAGACCAATAAGATGATCGAGCAGGAGAATCTGGATGTCCGCACGATCACCCTTGGAATCAGCCTTCTGGACTGCATCGATTCTGATCTGGATGCGGTGAACCGAAAAATCTACGAGAAAATCACGACAACAGCCAAGGATCTGGTAGCTGTAGGGAAGGAAATCGAGAACCGCTATGGAATTCCGATCGTGAATAAGAGAATTTCAGTGACTCCCATCGCTCTGGTGGGAAGCGCCGCCTGCAAAAATCCCGGGGACTTTGTGACGATTGCAAAGACCCTGGATGAGGCGGCCAAGAAAGTGGACGTAAACTTTATCGGAGGATATTCTGCACTGGTATCCAAAGGAATGACCACAGGAGATGAACACCTGATCCGCTCCATTCCCGCGGCGCTGGCATGTACGGACCGGGTATGCAGCTCTGTGAATGTGGGCTCCACCAAATGCGGCATTGATATGGATGCGGTAAAGCTTCTGGGACGGATCGTTCATGAGACGGCCGAATACACAAAGGACAAAGATTCTCTGGGATGTGCGAAGCTGGTGGTATTCTGCAACGCACCGGATGACAACCCGTTCATGGCGGGGGCTTTCCATGGTGTGACAGAAGCGGATGCAGTGATCAACGTGGGTGTCAGCGGCCCGGGCGTGGTGAAGACTGCCCTGGAGCAGGTTCGCGGCGAGAGTTTTGAGGTGCTCTGCGAGACGATTAAGAAGACTGCATTTAAAATTACGAGAGTGGGACAGCTGGTGGCCAAGGAGGCCAGTGCCATGCTGAATATTCCCTTCGGAATTATTGATTTGTCGCTTGCCCCGACTCCGGCAGTGGGAGACAGTGTGGCAGATATTTTAAAAGAAATCGGTCTGGAGCATCCGGGAGCACCGGGAACTACAGCGGCCCTTGCCCTGCTGAATGACCAGGTAAAGAAGGGCGGCATTATGGCCTCCTCTTATGTGGGCGGCTTGAGCGGTGCTTTTATTCCGGTCAGCGAGGATCAGGGTATGATTGATGCAGTGACGGCAGGCGCTCTGACGTTGGAGAAGCTGGAGGCCATGACCTGCGTCTGTTCCGTGGGACTGGATATGATTGCGATACCCGGGGATACCACACCCGAGACCATTTCCGGAATCATAGCGGATGAGATGGCCATCGGCATGATCAATCAGAAAACCACAGCGGTTCGTGTGATCCCTGTGATCGGAAAAAGTGTCGGAGAGACGGTGGAATTTGGCGGCCTTTTGGGATATGCGCCGATTATGCCAGTCAACGCCTTCCGGTGCGATGCCTTTGTCAATCGGGGAGGACGGATTCCTGCTCCGGTTCACAGCTTTAAAAATTAATCAGACGGCGGAAGTATTCGGATGGATGAAAGATCCGAAGGCTTCCGCTTTTTTGCTTTTGAAAGGAAACGTGTGGCCCTTAGATCACCGATTCTATAGTAAAACTATACAAAAATACAGCATACTATATCCGCAAAAATCACCAAAAATCAGTTAATAGTGGAAAAACTGGCTTACAAAAAGGAAAGAATTTTGATAAAATAAAAAAAGAAAAACTCGTTTCGCCTGATGTTGGGCGCAGCGGGGTTTTTTGTTCCCGTAAAATATCGAGAAGCAGAAGCAGGAAGTCCACAGAGAGTGAGAAAGGAGCCGTAAAGGAATGTTTAAAGCAGGTGATTTTGTTGTGTATGGCAGCAATGGGGTTTGCAGGGTGCAGAAAGTCGGTACGCTGGATTCTCCGGGAGTGCCGAAGGACCGTCTGTATTATACGCTGATCCCCTGTTATATTAAGGGAAGCACTA
>JALERW010000135.1 GCA_022763925.1 Lachnospiraceae bacterium | reverse complement strand
TCAGAATCCGCTGTACCTGGTGCAGGATTATGAGCTGCACAGCATAACGGAAGATCTGAAAAACAATAACCGGTACGTGACGGTTCCGGTAGCTCAGTCGGTGGAAACGCTGGATGTGTACAGGGACAGTCTCACCATTGAGCCTCTGCTTGTGACGAGCGCCTCTGCCTATGAGAAAGCGGATCCGGAAAACATGACCAATTATTCCAAAGAAGCAGATGACCGGGAGGGACCGTTTACACTTGCCGCGGCAGTGACAGAGCCCCTGGATGACGAAAGAGAGACAAAACTGGTTTATTATACGACGGAAGGAATCCTGGAGGACAGTATGAATCAGGCGGCGGCAGGAGGAAATATGGAGCTGTTCACCAGCTCTCTTGGTTATCTGGTGGATCATGAGCTGAGTGTTTCCATTCCTGCGAAGAGTCTGGATATCACAAATCTGTCCATCACCTCAAAAGGAGTGAATATGTGGAGTATTCTTGTGACGGTACTGCTTCCGCTGACGATATTGATTACCGGAGCTGTTGTGTGCTTCAGAAGGAGGAAACGATAAAGGAATGAAAAAAAGCAGGATTCTGATTCCGGCCGTCGTGCTTGTGCTTTGTATCGGCGTCTGGATGGGACTTAGAAGCTATAACCGGTCAACAGAACAAAAGACAGAGGAGCAGGAGGAAAAAGCCCAGACGGTTCTTTCGGTTCCGGCAGAGGACATTCAGAGTTTTTCCTTCATGTCCGGAGGAAATACCTATGAATTTGTGAAAAAGGAGGATGTCTGGTCCTATACCGGTGATAAAAATTTTCCGGTGGATGAGGATCAGGTGGAGGAGCTTTTGTCTTCCTTTGAACAGGTGGAAGCAGCCCGGGTGCTTCAGGACGTGACCGATCTTTCCGAGTATGGACTGTCAGAGCCGTCCAATGTGATTACCCTGAAGGATCAGGAGGGGACGGTTTATACGCTGTCTATCGGAAATCTGAACAGCTCTACGGGGGATTATTATGTTTCTGCCGAAGAGGAGCATACGGTTTACACCATTGACAGCACGATTCCTCTGAACTTTCAGATTGGTCTTTATGATCTGGCCAGAACAGAGGATTTTCCGTCCATCGATTCCAGTGAGGTGACTGTTCTTAAGGTTTACGGAAAAGAAAGTGAATTTTCGGCGTTCCTGGATGAGGGAAGCAGCACCGCCTGGAGTGTGGCGGATGCCCGGAATCAGTATGAGGGAGACGAGGAAAGCCTTACCGCACTGGTGGATGGACTGGGAAGTTTAAGGTATGATTCCTGCCTGGAGTATGACTGCCAGAATATGGAGGCATACGGACTTGATGATCCGTCCTTTTATCTGATGGTTGAATATACGGAAATATCCTCAAACAGCAGTGAGGAGGAAGAGGAGGATTCGGCCCAGAGACAGGTTTTGTTTGCAGTAGGGGCAAGGGATGAGGACGGAAGGTATTTTGTGAGCCGGGAGGGCTCCGGGGAAGTACATACCATATCCGCGTCGTCTCTGGAGCCGTTTCTTTCGGCAGAGGCCGATACCTACCGCAGTCTTCTGCTTTCCTATGCCACAATGGCTGAGGTGGCTGAGGTTACCTTAAACTATCAGGGGAAGGCCTATACCTTCATTCAGACCGAACGGACAGAAGAAAATGAGGAAGGACAGGAGACTACCTCTTATTCCTGCATACGAAACGGTGCGGATTTTGATATGGATACGTATCAGAGCTTTTTTAAGATTGCCAGAGGAATGAAGGCACAGAGCTACACACAGGAAGCACCGACAGAGGAGGAGAGCTTTTCCCTGATCTTTGAACGAAAAAACGGGACCGTCCGAACGGTATCCTATCATCCTTACGATGACAATTTTTATCTTGCAGCAGTGGATGACAGTCAGTATGCTCTTGTGAATAAGATGGATGTGAACACGCTGGAGGAATATGTGATAACAGTCACCCGATAGCGGAAGGGATATACCGGTAACCGGAGAGTATGAAAGAAACACTTTCGTACTCTCTTTTTTCGTGCTATACTGAATACAACATGTGAAAGCCGGGGACCGGGAGCGGGGAGGATAAATTTATGGGAATAGAGACAACGATATTCGGCAGAACAAAGGACGGACAGGTGGCCAGCCTGTATCGTCTGTACAATGATTATATGGAGATAACGGTGACGGATTTCGGAGCCTGTCTGGTAAATGTCTGGTTCCGGGATAAAAAGGGCCGGTTTCAGGATATTGTCTGGGGATATGATACGCTGGAGGAATATGAGGTGAACGGCCCGTCCTTCGGTTCCACCATCGGAAGAAACGCCAACCGGATCGGAGGAGCGGAGGTGACCGTTGCCGGGATTTCCTATCCGCTTCAGAAGAACGACGGGGAGAATAATCTTCATGGCGGCGATCCCGGTTTTAACCGGAGGATGTGGGAGGCGTGGACCGATGAGGCAGACGGAGATTCCAGTGTGACCTTTCTTCTTGCAAGCCCGCATATGGATCAGGGATTTCCGGGGAAGGCGAAAATTTCCGTTACCTATACGCTGACGGCGGACAATACGATACGGATCGATTATCAGGGAAAAGCGGATGCGGATACGGTATTCAATATGACCAATCACAGCTATTTCAACCTGGAGGGACAGGAAAGCGAAAGCGTTCTGGACCATGTGGTGGTGCTGGATGCGGATGCTTTTACCCCTACCGATCAGGCATTGATTCCAACGGGGGAGATTCGGCCGGTGGAGGGGACACCGATGGATTTTCGGTCAGAAAGACGCCTCGGGGATGGAGTGGACGCAGATTATGAACCGCTGGTGACGGCAGGAGGCTATGATCACAACTGGGTGCTGAATCATCCGGGAAGTCTTCGCAGGGCGGCCTACGTCTATTCGGACAGGAGCGGTATCGAGATGGAAGTGGATACGGATCTTCCGGGACTTCAGATGTATACGGCCAATTTCCTGGAAAATGAGAAGGGAAAGGACGGCCGCCTGTATCAGAAGCGTTCGGCGGTCTGCTTTGAGACTCAGTTTTTCCCGGATGCGGTTCATCATCCGAATTTCCCTCAGACATACGTGAAAGCAAAAGAGCCTTACCGGACCACGACTATTTTCAAATTTGGAAGAAAAGGCTAGGAACATCCTATGGGCATGATTGATGTATTCCATATTACAAAGGATTACTCCATGGGTCGGGGGATATTTGATCTGAGCTTTCAGGTCGAGGAAGGGGAAGTGTTTGGTTTCCTGGGCCCGAACGGAGCGGGAAAGACGACCACGATCCGTCATCTGATGGGCTTTGTGCGCGCAGATATGGGGGAATGCTTCATCGGCGGAAAAAACTGCTGGGATGAGGCGACGGCCATCCAGAAGAGGCTCGGATATCTTCCGGGGGAGCTGACGCTCATGGAACATATGACCGGCATGGAATTTATCCGGTTTTCTGCCGGGATGCGGGAACAGAAAAGCATGCGAAGAGCCCAGAGCCTGATCGAGCGGTTTGAACTGGACCCTTCGGTGAAGATCCGGAAGATGTCCAGAGGCATGAAGCAGAAGGTGGGAATCGTATGCGCTTTTATGCATAATCCGCAGGTGCTGATTCTGGACGAGCCCACAAGCGGACTGGATCCTCTGATGCAGAGCCGTTTTGTGGATCTTCTGCTGGAGGAAAAGGATGTGGGAAAGACCATTTTCCTGTCTTCCCATATCTTTGATGAGATCGAGAAGACGTGCGACCGGATCGGGATTATCCGGGAAGGAAAGCTTGCGGCCATTGAGGATGCCGCTTCGGTACGAAGCCAGAGAAAGAAGACGTTCCTCATTACCTTTGAGACCCGTGCCATGGCGGAGGCATTCCGGAAGGAGCCCTGTGAGGTGACGGATGTCATTGGGACGACGGCAGTCGTTTCGGTGACCGGGAGCTTACGGGAGCTTCTGAAAACACTGGAAAAGTATAAGGTGACGAATCTGGATGTGAAGACAGAGAGCCTTGAGGAAATCTTTATGCATTATTATGGAGGAACAAACAAGTGATCAGTTATCCGCTGCTTAAGCAGACTGTCCGTGAAAATTATAAGCTTCTGCTGGTGATTGCGGCTGTTCTGTCCATCTATACGATTATGATTACCGGTATGTATGATCCGAATATCACCGAGAAGATGGAGGACCTTCTTTCGGCACTCCCGGCCGGGATGCTGAGCGCCTTTGGATTTTCCATGGAAGAGCAGACGCTGACCGGGTTTCTGGCATCTTATCTTTTTGGCTTTCTGATGCTGGTCTTTCCGATGCTGTATGAGATCCCAACGGCGTATCGCATGATTGCCTCAAAGATTGAACAAGGTTCCATGGCCTATCTCATCGGAACACCCAATTCCAGGAAAAAAATTGCTTTTACTCTGGCATTTTATCTTTCCGTAAGCACTGCGGTCCTGATGCTGTATGTGGCGGCGCTGGGGACCGTGGTCAGCAGCCGGATGTTTCCGGGGATGCTTCGAACCGGGATCTTTCTTGACCTGTGTACCGGTGCCTTTGCCTTACATTTCCTGATCGGAGGGATCAGCTTTTTTGCTGCCTGTGTGGGAAAGGATATGGGACAGGTGCTTGGTATCGGAGCAGGAATACCTGTTGTAAGCTATCTGATTCATATGCTGGCGAATATGGAAGGGAATCTTACGTTTTTAAAGTATGTGACCATATTTTCCCTTTTTGATACGAAGCGGATCCTGGAAGCGGATCGGATCGGCTATCTTTTTATGGGAATTCTGGCAGCTGCAGGAATGCTGTTCTATGTCCTTGGCATAGTATTATTCAGAAAGAGAGATTTATCAGTTTAAGTATGGCGAAAGCATTATATATTGCAGAAAAACCGAGTGTTGCCCAGGAGTTTGCCAAGGCGCTTCAGGTGACAGGAAGAAAGAGTGACGGCTTTATCGAGTCTGATGAAGCCGTTATTACATGGTGTGTGGGGCATCTGGTGACCATGAGCTATCCGGAAGCCTATGATATGAAATATAAGAAATGGAGTCTGTCAACCCTTCCGTTTCTTCCGAAGGAATTCAAATACGAGGTGATTCCGGGAGTAAAGAAGCAGTTTGACACGGTAAAGAGGCTGCTGACACGGCCGGATGTGGATACGATCTATGTCTGTACGGATTCCGGACGGGAGGGAGAGTATATCTACCGCCTGGTGGAGCAGATGGCAGGAGTGAAGGGAAAGAGCCGCCGCAGGGTATGGATCGATTCTCAGACGCAGGAGGAAATTCTCAGGGGTATCCGGGAAGCAAAGGATCTGTCGGAATATGACAATCTGGCTTCTTCTGCCTATTTGAGGGCAAAAGAGGACTATCTGATGGGAATTAATTTTTCCAGACTTCTTACCTTAAAATACGGAAATGTGATTTCTGCCTATCTGAATACAAAATATACCGTACTTTCTGTCGGGCGTGTGATGACCTGTGTGCTTGGAATGGTGGTCCGCAGGGAGCGTGAGATCCGCTGCTTTGAGAAAACTCCTTTTTATCGGGTGGTCGCCTCTTTTCTGATCGGAGAGCGTACAGCCGAGGGAGAGTATCGTGCAGTGGAGGGCTCGCGGTATTACGGATCCCCCCTGCTCTATAAGGAAAATGGTTTTAAAAGGGAGGAGACGGCCCGCGAACTGATTTCTTATCTGAAGCCGGAAGAGAACGCGCGGGTATATGAAATTACAAGAAAGCGGGAGAAAAAAAATCCTCCCCTGCTTTATAATCTGGCAGAGCTTCAGAATGAGTGTTCCAGAATGCTGAAGATCAGCCCGGATGAAACTCTTCGGATTGTCCAGGAGCTGTATGAAAAAAAGCTGGTCACGTATCCGAGAACCGACGCCCGCGTACTTTCCACGGCGGTGGCAAAGGAGATATACAGGAATCTGAAAGGACTGACGGGTTTTGGGGAACTGGGAGACTTTGCTTCGGAAATTCTACAGACCGGAGCCTATAAGGGAATTGCCGGCACCAAATATACCAACGATAAGCAGATTACGGATCACTATGCGATTATCCCCACCGGTCAGGGTCAGGGGGCTTATAACAATCTGTCCCCACAGGCAAAACAGGTGTATTGCTTTGTGGTAAAGCGGTTCCTCAGCATTTTTTATCCTCCGGCTGTCTACCAGAAAATCAGTCTTGTGACCGAGCTTCGCGGAGAAAAATTTTTCTCCGGTTATCGAGTGCTTCTTAAAGAGGGTTATCTTAAAGTAGCGGGGGCTTCAGACAGCAAAGAGGAGCAGGATCAAAGCTGCGACCGCGTGCTGCTTGAGACAATGGAAAAGCTGAAAAAGGGAAGTCTGCTGCCGGTAAAGGAGCTGGCAGTACGGGAGGGGGAGACCTCACCGCCCAAGAGATACAATTCCGGTTCCATGATCCTTGCCATGGAAAATGCGGGCCAGCTGATCGAGGATGAGGAGCTGCGTTCCCAGATTAAGGGAAGCGGGATCGGAACCAGCGCCACCCGGGCAGAGATCCTGAAAAAGCTGGTGCATATCAAATATCTTGCCCTGAATAAGAAGACGCAGATCCTGACACCGACACAGCTGGGGGAAATGGTATTTGATGTGGTGAATTCCTCCATCCGGTCGCTTTTGAATCCGGAGCTTACTGCCAGCTGGGAAAAGGGGCTTACCTATGTGGCAGAAGGCAGCATCACAGAGGAAGAGTATATGGAGAAGCTTCAGAAATTTATCGTCAGCAGAACCGACGGCGTCTTGGGGCTGAATAACCAGTATCAGCTGAAAAACTGCTTTGATGCGGTTGCGCCCTTTTACAAAAAGAGTTATAATTTGGCAGGTGATCGGAGAGCAAAAGGAAAAAGTCCCGTAAGTAAGGGGAAAAAGCAAAATAATAAGGGAGAAGAAGCAGATGAGTAAGGAAATGACCATACAGGAAAATTATGATCTGAAGGAGACGATCGCAGCACAGCTCTTTGAGGGACTGACCTATCCGTGGGAAGCACTTCCCCGAATTAGTGATTTTATTATAGCCCTTGGAAAGACGCTGCCCGCTGAGGAATATGAGGAAGTATCAGAGAATGTCTGGATTGCCAGAAGTGCAAAGGTGGCACCAACTGCTTACATAGGCGCTCCGGCCATTATCGGAAAGGATGCGGAGGTCCGTCACTGTGCTTTTATCCGCGGAAGTGCCATCGTCGGAGAGCATGCGGTGGTGGGCAATTCCACAGAGCTTAAGAATGTGGTGCTGTTTAACCGGGTACAGGTACCCCATTATAATTACGTAGGGGATTCCATCCTGGGCTTTAAAGCGCACATGGGCGCCGGTTCCATTACCTCCAATGTAAAATCCGACAAAACGCTGGTGGTGGTAAAGAACGGTGAGGAGAGGATTGAGACCGGTTTTAAGAAATTCGGAGCTATGCTGGGTGATTCTGTGGAGGTCGGCTGCAACAGTGTGCTGAACCCTGGTACCGTCATCGGCCATGATACGAATATCTATCCGGTATCCTGTGTCCGGGGGTTTGTTCCCGCAAACAGCATTTTTAAAAACCAGAAAGAGATTGTGAAGAAAAAACAGCAGGATTGATAGGAAAAACGAAAACAAGCGATACTCAGTCGGTTTTGACTGAGTATTGCTTATTTTTTTGCCTTTATTACAATAATGATTTCCATTGCCAAAGAGTAATTGCTGTAGTAAAATATAATTAATACTATATCATGAAATTGAGTTGAATTGATAACTGAAAAATGAGGTACTTATGGATACTATTGAAATGCTCAACCGCTTAAAATCAATGGATTTAAAAGCTTATAGCCAGTTTACGGAAACATATGGCTGGAGGCTTTATTACCATATCCGCGATCGGGTTAAGGACCGTGAGAAGGCAGAAGACATCTATAATAAAACCATGTCTGATTTTTGTAAATGTCTTACAGATTACGAAGGGGAGGATGCCATCGAATCCCTGCTGAATGCGTGTGCGGAAAATGTGTGCTGCAGAATGGATCAGATACCGGGGAAGGCTTCGCAGGATGTACGGCCAATTCAGAAGGTCTCCGGAGGGGCAGAAGAAAAATCAAAGTCTGGAAAAAGGAAAGGAAGATTTGGCTTTGCTCTTTGTGTTGTGCTTTTACTTTTCGGCATTACAGCTGCGCTTTGGGTCATTTTGGGACTGTTGATGGACATGAATTATATTCCGGAGTTGGATCTTGGATATCACTGGTTCAATGTGAATATTGCACCATGGTTTTAATGAGGCGTTGCTATGAGAAGAAGAGTAATATTGATCCTGTTGATGGTATTTTTCCTGCTGTCTGTTGCTGCAGCTGGTGCATTGTTTCTGATGCGGCCATCTGTGGTCGATATGCAGAGGCGTGCGGCGGAGGATCAGCTGATCGAGCAGATTGAAGCGGGGCAAACACAAATAGAAGCTATTTCCGCTCCGGCTGTGGAGGGCGAGGAAACTGAGTTCTCTGAGCTGGAGGAGCAGGCGATAGCTGCTATTCCTGAACTGGATCCGGGAGAAATTAAGGGTTACGGCATTATAGAGATACCGGCAATTGATTTGAAAATGCCCCTGGTACAGGGGGCTGACAGATATTCCCTTCGGGCGGCAGCGGGATGGTATCCGGAGTCTGCGGAGATGGGAAAAGCAGGAAATTGTGTGATTTTCGGACACCGTATGACCGGATACGGCCGTCATTTTAATCGGTTGAACGAGTTGAAAGCGGGAGACAATATTTTCCTGTATCATACGAATGGTAATTGTTTCGCATATACGGTTACGGACAGCGAAATCATCGAGCCCGGTATCCTGATGGATACACTGCGGGATCATAATGAAGGTTTCAGCTTGACGCTTGTAACCTGTACACCGACAGGCATTGGCAGCCATCGGCTTATGGTATATGCGAATCTGAGCAAAGAACAGAAATAAGAGGGGTAGAAGATGAAAAATGGAATTATGCGAAGAATAATGGCTCTTTTCCTCATTTGCACAATGCTGGCAGGACAGGAGATGGTCAATACAGCGTATGCAACAGATATTGAGGAGATTCCGGTTACTTCGGACGATGAGAATAATTCCATCGATTTCGAGGAAGAGGCAGAAGAACCGGAAGAGGAAAATCCAGGGGAAGAAGTGATCACAGGCGAAGAAGAAAACCCGGGGGAAGAAGAAATCCCAGGCATAGAAGATAACCTGAGTGAGGAAGAGAATCCAAGTGGAGAAAAGACCCCAGATGGGGAAGATCATTCAGATGAAGAGGAATCGTCGGAGTCTGACCTCTTGTACTTGGATGATATCCTTTTTCTTGAGGAATCCGATGAAGAGATGGAGGAATCAGGCGGAATTTCTGTAAGGATCACGACCACACCTTCCTCCGGAACGGAGCTTAAGGACGGTGACAAGTTCTCCTTTACGGTTATTATCCGGGATGATGATCTCAATCTGGAGCCCAACATCAAACCAGGAGATATCCTTACCATCCAAATGCCTTCATTTTTGTCTCCGGAGGATAAAAGCGGATGGCTTGCTAATTGTGAGGAGTATTTTGAGATTGTCAGCTATAATGATGACAGCAATGTTCTGAAGTTGAGATTTAAGGAGTTTTCAGGCAGCAATCTGAATATCTCCCTGACATTTTCCATGCTCGTGGATACCATTGGCTATGAGGGCAATGGAAAGGGCAGTATCAGTGTTGGCATTGGAGATACAGTCAAGGCAGATACAGGTATCACGGTAGATACGGGTACCGGCAGCGGAACCGGAACCGGTGACGGCGATGGCGATGGCGAAGAAACAACAGAGACAAAGCTTTATAAGCGGATCTGGAGCAACTCGAAACCGTCCGGCTCTGGTGACGGTCTTATCATTCGTGATCCCAAAGAACCCATCGGCTATTCCGTTGGCTTTTATGTTATGTTGAATTCGGGTCAGACGGCCGTCCTTTCGGATGATTTGAGCGGCGGCAATCTGATTCTTTGTGATGCCCGGGGAAATACTGACAGCCCATCATTTTCCGTAACGGTTGGCGCTTCCACGCAGACAGGAATGCTTACCGGTGATTCTCTGTCTTTCAATGATCCCCAGCTTGGTTCAATTACAATCACAAAGACCTTTGACGGAGGATTTTCTTTGACATGCAAAAATGATACGAATGAATCAGTGGGACCTGTCAGTGTTTCTGTGAGCTATTATGCGAAAGCTTCCGGCGACGCTTCCCGTTTCAACAACAGGGTCAATTTTTCCATTGACGGAAATATTGTGGACTCTTCTTCGTCCTTTATACGTAAATATGATAACTCTGCCCTGTATGCCACCAAGAGCATTGGCGACAACGGAGGAACAGAAATTGATCTCGATGAGCAGACAGAAGTAACATTTTGCATTACTTTGACCCAGTATGGCGTGGGTGATGTTTATCTGGAAGGGGAAGAGGTTACTTTTGACGTTTTGGAAAACTGTTTTATTTTTAATGAAAATAAGGTAACAAACGACCGTCCGGATCTTTTTGGGATTCAGGTTGTGTATGAAAATGACAAGCAGAAAATCCGGATTGTGAAGGTGGGGGAGGATCCCATTCCCGCAGGCTCATATCATATTTCCTTCACAGTAACCATTGATAAGAATAAACTGGATTACGGTCAGGCAACGACCAATACCGTTGGCAATACCGTCCATATTCGCCGTAAGGCAAAGCTGACAATTGACAAAGAATGGATTGGCGAAAATATTTCTCATGGCAGCGGAGCAGGATTTGTCCTGTATAACGGCAATACGCCGATTGCCTCTACCGGTGAATATTCTGATGCCACCAGCTACACGCTTTACATTCGTGCGGGAGATCTTGCTTCGGGCACGCATACCTACACTCTGAGGGAGGAAGTGGATCCTGCAAACGGCTATCAGGCGGCACCGGATATTCCCGTTGTTATCACCAAGGCCAGCGACGGGACCATTACGTTCGCGAATAATTCTGGCGCCGGAAATGTGGCTGTGACAAATGAGCCGGATTCCGGCAGGGGTTCTCTGACCTTCAAAAAGTACGGAGGCAGTGTGTCAGATGCCAACCTGTTGGATGGCGGTACCTACAGGCTGTATCGTTATATTGAAGGCGGCGAAGATGAACTGGTTGAGACTTTCAGCACAACAGGCGGAATCTACACGAAGGAACTTTCCTATGGAATTTATTACGTTGAAGAAGTTTCTGCCCCGAATGGCTATTTGATTGAAGGAACCGGAACAACCGGCCAGGTGGAACTGAAAAAAACTGCTCCCTATCAGTCGGTCAGCCTTGTTAATCAGCGCTTTGAGGACGGCATAATCGAGATTTTGAAGGTGGATGCGGAAAAAAACAACAGTCCCCTTTCCGGTGTACAATTCACTATTGAGAAGCCGGACAAAACCAAACAGACTGTCACAACAGATGCGTCCGGTCTGGCGCGCTTTACCGGACTTTGTGCGGGAGAATACAGAATCGAGGAAACTGGGCCCCTTGCCGGATACGTCGGCTTTGAAGGTCCCATTTGGGTCACAATTAATGAAACCGGTGAACTGAATGTCGAAAGAACTGCAGAAGAAAATTTAAGTGTCACCGGAAAAACCCTTCAGATTACCTGGAACAATACGCAGCAATTCGGAAGCGTCCAGATTTGCAAGAGGGGCATCAACAGCGCTTTGCTGGAAGGTGCGGTGTTTGAACTGTACGACAGCAAAGGGATTTTAATTGCCAACGGCACAACCGGTGCGGATGGTAAGCTGTGCTTTACCGGTTTGGCATTCGGTACCTATCTGTTAAAAGAAACCAAGGCTCCTGAGGGTTATGTGATTTCGGAGGAACTTGCCAATGGAAAGCAGGTGAAAATTGATTCAACAGTCCAGGTGGATCTCAATTTTACGAATACAACCAAGAAGGGCAGTATTACGATTACGAAAAAGGACGCAGAAACCGACAGTCTATTGTCTGGAGCGGTGTTTGGACTATACAGTGAGGTATCATGCGCTTCGGAGAGCCTGATTGAGCAGCGGACAACGCTTGCCAGCGGCAGCGTGACCTTTACCGGACTGGAAGCCGGCAACTATTATGTCAGAGAGATTACTGCTCCCACCGGGTATCAGCTCAATGACAGCGTCCTGGCTTTTCAGGTAGGTATCAAAGCGGAAGGGCAAATTGCCCAATGGGATTTTCAGGGGGAGGTAGAAAACCAGAAGCGTATATATGGTCTGAAAATTGTCAAAACTGCTGAGGATAAGATGACGCCTCTGTCCGGTGCAGAATTTGAACTGACAGGGCAGGGAATTTCTCAGAACAGAACCACCGGTCCGGATGGTACCGCAATGTTTGCCGGCTTGCCCTTCGGTACATATACAATTACGGAAACCAAGGCACCTGCAGGCTATGCGCTGGCGGAGCCCATAACGGTTACAATTGATAGAAACAACACACCCGATATTTATGATGTTAACCAGGTTGTTGACGGTGGAATTTTGGAGAATTCCCATACCAGGCTGACGGTATATAAGGTTGACGACAAAAATGAGAGTGTTGGCCTTCCCGGCACGACGTTTGTGATCAGAGAGGGCAATCAGTATGTGGCTGCGACGGGCGGTAATGGTGCCTATGTCTACACCGGTCTTGTTGCAACAGAAGAAGAAGCTACGAAGTTTGTGACGGCTGACGGGGGTATCTTTACGCTGGAATACATTCCCATGGGCAGTTACACACTTGTGGAAACCGATGCTCCTGACGGATATGTTATTTCTCAGAATCCCAGGGACTTTACAATTAGTTCTTCAGAGTCCAGTGTTACTATGGGCAATAGCCAAATCAAGGCAGCCCTGCGGGTGGTAAAAACAGATGAATATGGAAAGCTGTTGCCTGAGATCGGCTTCCGGCTGAAGACTGCCACGGGCTATGTTTCCGCTGCGATCGAAAACGGTGTGTATCAATACACGGGCCTCGTTGAGGAAGACAAGGCAACGGTATTTCAAACCGGAGCAGACGGAACATTCCAGGTCAATGGTCTGCTCTGGGGCCGCTATACTCTTCTGGAGGATTCTGAGACTACTCCTGTGGGACTGATTCCGGCAGGGGGAATTGATCTGGCAGTAACCGATGATTCTGAGACCTGGACAATCACCCAAAATGTGGTGAATAAGCGCCTGTTGGGTGATATAAGTTTCATAAAAAAGGATTCTGACAGTCATCCGCTTTCTGGTGCAGTGTTTATGCTGGAGATGATCAGTGGAAACGACTATTCTGAATCGGAAAAACGTTATGCAGTCTCCGATCATGTCGGCAGAGTCATATTTCAGAATGTACCATATGGAGAGTATAAAATCACGGAATACCTTGCGCCATATGGAAAAACTTTGAGTAAGGAAGAATTCACGGTTACGGTTGACGGACAGAAAGCGGTTTATGAGCTGAGTGACTGGGTCAATGAGGATCTCACAATTCCTGTTATTATTCGGAAAGCCGGCACTGACGGTAAGCATCTGACCGGTGCGATTTTCCAAATTCTGGATAATGACAAAAAGGTGCTTGAGGGTTATGATAATCTGGAAATCAACGATCCGGAAGGTGAAAAGATTTTTCTGCCGGTGGGTGTGTACTACCTGAAAGAGATCCAGGCTCCTACCAATTATATTCTGAATTCCGAGCTTCTTCAGTTCCGGGTGACGGAGGATGGAGCGCAATCGCCAATTGAAGTAGTTATGGACAACGAACCTGTTACCGGATCCCTGACGATCGTGAAAAGGGATGAGGCAGATGCAACGAAACTGCTTTCTGGCGCGGAGTTCAAGGTCTACAGGAAAGGGGATTATCAGCTTTCCGGGGATCAGGCTAAGGCGCTCTACACTGTAAGCACCAATTCCGACGGCACAGTTACTATCCGGGACATTCCTTTCGGGGATTATGCTGTAGTGGAAACCGTTGCGCCCGCAGGTTATGAGCGAAGCGCGGAACCGCAGTATTTCTCTATTTTCAGTTCGGATGAAACGGTTTCTCTGGATGTCCGCCTGGAATTTACGAACGAAAAATCTCATTATGTTCTGGAAATCTCCAAGGTTGATGCCGAGAGCGGAATCTATTTGTCTGGCGCAAAGTTTGTCGTATATGCTGCAAACTTCAATATGGAGGTTGAGACAGACGAAACCGGAAAGGTAGTTGTTGAAGTTCCTGCGCCCGGCACGTATCAGGTTGTGGAAATCGGGGCTCCGGATGGGCATACCATTGATCCTCAGGTTTATCAGGTGATAGTTGAGGAGCATACCCCGGTTGGCGCGGAAGCAAAGGCGCAGTTTGTATCAAAAGACTATCCTACCAGAGTCAGCTTGAACAAGGTTGATGAGAATGGTGAAACTCTGGAAGGTGCCACATTCCGGATTTACGAGGAAAACGGTGGCGCACCGGTATCCTTTGTTCAGGGAGAACAGGGTATCTATGTATATTCTCCTGGTTCTGACCTGACGGATATCCCTGCAGGCAGTGCCGTAATTGAACAACTGCCCTTTGGCAGCTATATCCTGCGGGAAACGGAAACACCCGACGGGTATATGGCTCTTGGGGATATTGCCTTCACAGTGTCGGGAAGCCTCTATAATCAGGTAATTAGCATCACAGCACAGAATCTGCCCTACAAGCGCGGCGTCGCAGTTTGCAAGGAAAACGAGAAGGGAGTCCGTCTGGCAGGTGCTGTGTTCACCCTCTATGATGCAGACGGTAAAGAATTGCAATCCATGACCACAGGGGCTTCCGGTTATGCGGTGTTTATGGATCTGGAAAGCGGAAGCTATTCCATTCAGGAAACTGCCGCTCCGGAGGGGTATCAGAAGATTGATACAGAGTATTGCTTCCAAATCGACGGAAACGGTGAACTGTACAGTGAACATACATTTGTCCGTTGCGGCAGTGAGGATACTCCTCTCTATGTGCTGACTTTGGTAAATGAGTCTGTTGAACATGCGCTTCAGCTCAAGAAGGTCAGCTCAATTAGCGGCGCGACTCTGGCGGGGGCACGGTTCCGAATTTTGGGCAACGGTATCAATACCGTTTATGTCACCGGTGAAGACGGCCTGACGGAAATGATTTCCCTCCCTGTGGGTGAATATATGCTGACAGAGATCCAGGCTCCTGATGGGTATAACGCAGATGCTACGAGTCACCATCTGGAGGTAAATGCAGAGGGAATCCAATTGGATGAAGAAACACTGACAGGCCCTGTTGCTGTGTATACCATTTCCAATGAACCTCTGCCGTTCTCCTTTGCCATTGTGAAGCAGGATGCAACCAGCAGACTGCCGCTGGAGCATGCGGTATTTACTGTAAAGGGGGAAGATGGCAGCTGGAGCACCCTTGTCAGTAATGAAAAGGGCCAGACGGATGTGATATCCCTGAAGCCCGGCAGATATGCGGTGGCGGAGATTCAGGCGCCTGAAGGCTATAATGTACCTCTGGCAGGCTGGAGCTTTACAGTGGAGGAAGGAACCTGTAAGGTAACCAGTGTGACCGGTGGAGCAGAATATACTTATGAAGACGGCGTCCTGATATTGACCCTGACCAATGAACGCACCACAGGCAGCCTGCTGATCTGCAAACACAGCGCTGAGGATGAAACGTTGGCGTTGGCAGGTGCAAGATTCCAGGTCAAAAACGCGGATGGCAAAGCTGTCTGGTTTACTCTGCGCAATGGCGTATACCATGCGGCAGATTCAGATACGCCCGGTGCCGGCAATGTGCTGAAAACCAATGCCATGGGACAGGCGCTTCTGGAGGGCCTGCGCTTCGGGGAATATACGGTTTATGAAATCACTGCACCTGAGGGATATGAATTGTTTACGGAGGGCATTTCCATCCGGCTAACCAGACAGGATGAAACACTAAAGGTGAATGTTGCGAACAAGCAGCTGACGCGCAAGGTCACTGTTTACAAGCAGAGTGCCGGAGAGAATCCTGAAAAGCTGATTGGCGCGGTTTTTGCTTTGTATCGTGTGAATGAGGATGGGAACAGAAGCTTTATTTCCGAAGCTACCACAGGCTATGACGGCAAGGCAGAATTTACGGTGCCTTACGGCGACTATGTGATTGCAGAAACCAGAGCTCCTGCTGGCTACGAACTGAGTCAAACACAGCCCTGGGAATTCAGCTTCAACGGGGAAACACCTGAGGATTATGTGTTTACCTATACCTTTGTCAATGAAAAAACCTGTTATGATCTTGAAATTTACAAGTACGATGCAGAACAGACAGACAAAGCCCTTGCCGGTGCCGAGTTTACGGTTACTAACAGCCGTGGATATTCGATCACCATCAAAACCGGCCCGGATGGCATTGCCAGGCTGGAAGATATTGATTATGACGATTATACCATCCGGGAAGTGACTGCTCCTGAGGGCTATTTCTGTAACGAACAGATTTATACTATCACCAGGGACGACCTTATCCATGGTCAGGCTGTTCGTATTGAGGTGCCCGACGTTCGTATCCTTGGCACTGTTCTGCTGCGAAAGGTAGACTTTGAGAAGCACGAGCAGATTCTGAATGCAGATTTTACCATCAGCGACAGTGATGATCAGTTACTTCATTGGCAGGAATCGGAGGATGGATACATTCTGAGTGATACCGGAGAAACAACAATCCATGCTGGAGAAGTGAAGCTCAGCGGTATTCCTGCCGGAGATTATACCATCTCTGAGGTAAAGGCGCCCACTGGCTATATGATTTTGGATGAAAACCGTTCCTTCACAGTCAATGCCGGAAATGCTGCCGAAGTCATTGAGATTGAGATTGAGAATCTGTTACGGAAAGTGGCTGTTGGTATCATCAAGATGGACGGAGCAGATAAAACCAAACGCCTGGCAGGTGCAGAATTTACGCTGTATCCCGTGGTTGACGGTGTTGTAGGTGACGTGCTGGCGACGTCTGTAACCAATGAAAACGGACTGGCGGTATTTACGGATCTTGCAATGGGTAATTACCGTATTATTGAGACGAAGGCACCTTACGGTTTCAAACTTTGGAGCAATCCCATTGACTTTATCGTGGATGAGGAGGGCAAAGTCTGGATGGGGAAGGATCACATCGGATTACCGGAGATCGAACAGGTTTATATGGTTGGCGTCCTCAATACGTCAATTCTCAGGAATCTGGAATTGCGTAAAGTCTCTTCGGAGACCGGAGAACCGCTGTCCGGTGCGACGTTTACTATTACCGGAAATGAAATGACCTGGCGTGTAACGACTGATGAGGACGGAAAAGCTGTTTTACAGTTGCCCTATGGGGAATATGTGCTCCAGGAACTGATTGCTCCCAATGGATATATTCTGGATGAGAGCAAACATCTGATTCAGGTAAGCGAAAACGGTATTTCCATCGATGGCGCTGCTTTGAAAGAATTCGTGTACGAGCTCCAAAACACTCCTGTTGACTTTGCACTGTATATTCATAAGCAGGATAGCGAAACTGCAGATCCGCTTTCCGGCGCTGAATTCCAGCTCAGTGGCAATGGTGTTTCTTACAAGCTGAAGACTAATGCCAATGGCAACACGGATACGATCTATCTGAAGCCCGGCCAGTATACGTTGACAGAGACGAAAGCTCCGAATGGCTATATGAAGCCAATGAGCAGCTGGAAAATGACCGTAAGTGAAGAAGGGCGTATGGCCATTCAGGGCGAATACGCAACGGTTGCTGTTAAGGCGTCCAGTGTCACGGTTACTATCGAAAACGTGAAAAAGACGACCAATGGCGGCGGAACCAGCGGTTCTGGAGGGGGTTCCGGCGGCAGCTCGGGAGGCGGTTCTTACAGTGGATCGGGAATTGCCAAGACCGGACAAACTCGCAACAGCGTCTTGCTTCTTAGCGGTGCTTTCCTGATGCTTATGTCATTTATAGGACTTCTGTTCCTTGTGATTGATGAGTACAGGCGCCGTAGGAGTTTACCCCCTATTGGCTGAACGACGAATTATATGTGAAATTTTGAGAAGTGTCCCAGTTCTGAGAAAAATGAGGGTGTTGCAAAATAACTGATTTCCAGTTATGAAGCGTCACCCTCGCTTCATTTATGAGAAAAACCAGATCACTTGCCGGAAGCCCGGTTGCTGATCTGGTTTTTTGCGTACTTTAATAAGGCTATGTATTTTTCCGTTTTTCTATGCTGTTTTCACTTCAAAAAAATGAGTATTCGTTCTTTCATTCTGAATCTTTGCATGCAGCTTGTTCAGATTATAGCCCATACAGAGCAGAAGAATCTCAAGTTTTACTTTGGTTTTCCCGCGGAGTAGAAATCTTTGAAACTCATAATCATTTTTCAGTACTCCGAATGCGCCTTCTACCTGAATGGACCGGTTCATTCGGTACAGGATTCCCTTTTCACTCAGGATGTTTTCATACGAATGCTGTCTTTTTTCAATGAATGGTTTTGACACATACAGTCGTTTGTTACCTTTTGCCCTCGTACACTTTTCTTTGTATAGACAGCCATCACAGGATTCGCTTTCATACACAGTTACCTTTGACTCAAACCCGTTTTTACTATGCTGGGTTTTTACAAACAGAGGGATCAGCTTTTTCCCGTTATGGCAGATATAGCTGTCTGTTTCCTGATCATACTCCATGTTTTCTCTTTTGCTGATATCCTGTTTAAAACTTCGTTTTTTCCATTTCTCATACGTCTGTGGTTTAATATACGGATCCTGCCCCTGTTCTTCCAGATAGACGTATGCTTCTTCACTTTCATAACCAGAGTCTGCTGTTACTGTTGGATAATGAATGCCTGTTTTGGATTCGATCGTTTTTAAAAACGGAACCAGTGTCCATACATCATTCCTGTCAGAAAAGATGTCAGTGCTTACGATGTATTCGCTGTCTACTCCGATCTGAACGTTATATCCCGGTTTGAGTTGGGCATTGCGCATATGATCATCTTTCATGTGCATAAAGGTTGCATCCACGTCCGTTTTGGAATAACTGTTGCGTCCTTCAAATCTGCTGTTATGAAGATCATACAGCAGCTGGCGGTCAAGGAAACGACGGAACATTTCATAAAAGCGCTGTTCAACGGTTTTTCTGCGGCCACGACCATGGACAAACTCTGTATGATGATCTTTTATATAGGTATCAAGAAATGATACGATTCTTTTCAGATCTTCCGTACGTGTTTCTTTTTGCACAGTAAAACTCTTCATGTATTCCAGGTTTAGCATTTCAACAGCAAGGTCAATCCTGGACAACATTTTTTCTTCCCATTTCCCTACAGATTTTTTCCAGACAAAAGTGTACTTGTTGGCACATGCTTCAAGTTTTGTACCGTCAATAAATACTGTTTCCTGAGAGAGTTCCCCATACTCAGCAAGCCGGCGGACCATCTGATAGAAGAGATCTTCACACGCAGATGCAAGAAAGCCTGTACGGAAGCGGGCGATCGTTGTATGATCTGGTGCCTTGCTTCCGGCAAGCAGCCACATAAAGTTGATATCCCTGCGGCAAGCGCTTTCTATTTTTCTTGAAGAATAGATGTTTTGAGAATAAGCATAGGCCAGGATCTTGAACATGGTCTTTGGGTCCACTGCCGGATTTCTGCCTTTGGCAGAGTAAGCCTGATACAGCAAGCTGTAGTCTAAATCCTCCAATTTGTGGCTCAGCAGTCGAACAGAATCATCATCAGGAACCAAACCTTCCAAACTTAATGGCAAAACCAGTTGATAAGTTTCACCAAGTTCGGTATAATTTTTACTGTATTTTAAGTTACTCGTCATAACTTATTATACCATGAATTGCAGGTTCTTCGGAGCCTGCTTTTCTCTTTTTGAAACACAAAAACAAGGACAAATCTCAAAAACGGGATTTGTCCTCGAATCTTTTCTGAACAAGAGCGGAGCTGATGCTCCGGTAGCTTATTCAGCTACTTTTGCAACAGCCCCATTTCAGTCTGTCAAAAAGCATTCAAACACCCCTCGTTTTATGAGAAAGGGAAGGGGGATTCTATGAAAACCTGGGATTGTTTTGGAAACCACGCCCTACAGGGTTACGGCATATTCATAGTCCAGCATGAAATTTGCCACGCCGTCCATCGCAAGCTCCTTCGGATCCAGAGGAAGAAGACCGTCACGAACCTTGGCGTAGGAGAGGGGCATGTACTGATGCAGCATATTCATGGGGATCGGATACTCCCTCAGGTTATCAAACAGTTTATTCATGGAAGCAACCACCTCCGGCATGCCGATGTAGTAGCGGCACCGATCGGAGAAGCTGTATTTTCTTGCCAGATGCAGCTGCTTTTCATCTCCGTGGTAATGCTTCTGCCAGTTGCCGGGCTGTTCCATCATGACCTTCTCCAGGGTCAGAATAAAATTGGCGCGCTTATAGTCGGGAACCAGCTCCTCCTCCATGAGGCTCATGGCAAACAGGGCTTCCCTGAGTCCATAGGTGAGAGCGGGGCCTACCTTCAGGATGGCAATACCGTCCTCCACCATTTTCTTCAGGCATTCTGCGCTCTGGTAATCGGTGGAATGACCTTCAAAGCATACCTCCGGATATTCCCTGAGAGCAGAACACAGCTCTGTCGCCGCATCATGGTCATAAAGGAATACCTGATCATCGCCGAATTCCACTCCGGGCTGAACCACAACAGCAATGACATCGTTCCAGCCGTCTGCCACTCCGGACTGTGCAAATACCCGTTTGTAGGTGGCAACTGTATCCTGAAAAGCTTCCGGCCGTGTGACTGCCAGTGTATCTTCGGCTTCCTGAGCGCCGCCCGGAATCGGAACCTCACTTCCGATGACAAATACCGGACGCATGGCGTCAGGCTTTTCTGCCTTCAGCTCTTCATATCCCTTCATGGCGGCCTGATAAAGCTTTGCTCCGCGGCGTGCAATCGTTTCTGTGGAAAGGAGTCCTTCGGGATCATCGGCTATCTTCATACTGGTATCCAGATGAATTTTGGTAAAGCCTGCGCGTGCATACTGATATACAAGCTCTACAGATTTTTCCATGGCTTCCTTTTCCGGAAGATTCTGCCAGGTCAGCGGTCCCAGATGATCACCTGCCAGGATGATCTGATGTTCCGGAACGCCGATTTCTTCTGCCATCTTTAATACCATTTCATAAAAATCCTTTGGAAGCATACCGGTGTATCCGCCATACTGGTTTACCTGATTGGCGGTGGCTTCGATCAGCACCGGTGTGCCAAGAAGCTTCGCCCGGCGAAGTGCGGTTTCCAGCACCAGTTCGTTGGCGCTGCAGTAGGAGGGAATGCCGCATTTGATTCCCTGTCTGCGTTTTTCCATCATTTCCTGCATTGGATGTTTCATATTTTATCTATCCCCCTGTTCTTATTTGTGCTGTTCCTGATTTCTTTCGTGTCCGTTTCACAGTCTGGCAGTGCCCCTGCAGTAGGTCTGAAGTACCGTGTAATCGGTATCCAGAACAACCAAGTCGGCATCATAGCCTACACCGATCGTACCCTTGCGGCCATCCACACCGATACAGCGTGCGGGATTTCTCGTGCAGGCATTGATGGCATAGTTGAACGGAACCATTGCCTCCTCCACGAGGATCCGAAGCCCCTCGTTGATCTTTAAAGTAGAGCCGGCAAGCCCCTTCGTGGCAGTCAGATGTGCACTTCCGTCCGGATATATTTCAATCTCATTTCCTCCGAATATATATTTGCTTCCCACAGGAGAGCCCTTCGCCATAAGAGCGTCAGAGATCATGATCGCGTAATCGGGTCCTTTGGAAAGGAAGAAGTTATTGAGAGCAGCCAGTGTGGAATGGTTGCCGTCACAGATCACCTCTCCGTACATGGTGCGGATGCGCAAGGCAGCGCCCACCAGTCCGTTGGCACGATGATTGAACGGGGTCATTCCGTTATATACATGGGTCATGGAGCGTGCTCCGTTGGCGTAGGCCATAACCGCTTCCTCATAAGTGGCGGCAGAATGGCCGATGCTTACAACGATGCCCTGTTCTGCCGCATATCTGGTAAGGGCAAAATCTTCATCTGCTTCCGTTGCAATGGTCATATATTTGATCTGTCCTTTGGCGGCAGCCTGATACCGTTTGAACTGTTCTGCATCCGGCTTTCGAATATGCTGCTCCGGCTGAGCGCCCTTATAAACCATATCAAGGTAAGGCCCTTCAAAATGGATGCCCATAAGCTCGGCACCCTCATAGCCATCCTCCATTACCTTTGCAACATTCGCTACAGCCTTTGTCAGGACCTCCTCACTCTGGGTGATGGTGGTGGCAAGAAAGCCGGTTACGCCTTCGGAAACGATGTTCTTCGTCCAGTTGCGAAGTCCCTCCTCGTTTGCATCGTTGGTATCAAATCCATATGCACCGTGGCAGTGGATATCCAGAAAGCCGGGAACGATGCGCTTGTCGCCATAGTCCACATCTGCCGTGCGGCTGTTATATGGATAGATATTGATAATCTTTTCCTTCTCTGTTTCGATAATCGCCGGAATAAACTGATCCGCGATCCATACCTTTTTACTTTGAATCAGCATGAAAAACCCTCCTGTTCTTTTCAATTCCTTCCTTGTGATTTCTATTATATCATTGTGTCCGGAAAAGAATTTGCATTTTTCAACCTAAAAATTATCAGTTTTAGTACATCTATTGTGTTTTAAGAAATGCCTGCTATATAATAAAATCACAAAAAAGAATCGTTTGACAGGGGGTAATTTAGATGGAGATTTTTAATATTTCAGAGATGCAGATGAAAGAAAGCTCATCCGTATTTACATTGAAAGAAATTTATCAGCAGCCTTCCACCTGGAAGAAAACCTGCGCACAGGTTGCTTCCTTTAAGGAAGAGCTTCAGGCATTTATTGATCAGGTTGTAAAGGCAGAGGATTTTGATATCGTCCTTACCGGAGCGGGAACCAGTGAATTTGTCGGAAATTCCCTGTTTCAGAGTCTGAATGAAAAGTATGACCATAAGGTAAAATCCTATGCAACCACGGATATCGTTCCGTCTCCGGAAGCTTTTCTTTCCAGAACAAAGCCTACGCTTCTTGTAAGCTTCGGACGTTCCGGCAACTCTCCGGAATCTCTGGGAGCCGTGGAAGCGGCAGAGGTGGTATGTCAGAACCTGTATCATCTGTTTGTGACCTGTAATAAGGAAGGTACGCTTTCCAAGCTGGCGAAAGACCGCCATAACTGCTTTGCCATCAATCTGACCGAGGAGACTCATGATCAGTCCTTTGCCATGACATCCAGCTATTCCAATATGTATCTTGCCACTTATCTGGCCTTTCATCTTGATCGTCTGGAGGAGATTTCCGCTTCCATGGAAAAGGTATGTGAGGCCGGACAGCATTTCTTGGATGAGCAGTATCTGACCGCACAGAAGCTCGTGACAGAATTCGACTTCAACCGTATCGTATATCTGGGAACCATGGGTCTGAAGGGCGTGGCACAGGAATCTGCCCTGAAAATGCTGGAGCTGACTGCAGGAAAGGTGGCAACCATGTATGATTCTCCGCTTGGCTTCCGCCATGGTCCCAAGTCTGTTATCGATGACCGGACGCTCACCGTACTGTATCTGAGCGATGATCCGTACCGCCGTCAGTATGAGCTGGATCTTCTGAAGGAGATGGGGCCTCAGAGAAAGCAGAACCGGATTCTGGTTGTGTACAATACAGCCTGTGAGGGACTGGACGCGTATGCTGATTATACGCTGCAGTTTACCATAGGTGAGGCGCTTCCGAATGTTCTTCTGGGACTTGACTATGTCTGCGCTGCACAGACGATCGCAGTAATGAAATCCCTTTCTCTGGGAATTACACCGGACAATCCGTGCCCGACCGGAGAGGTAAACCGTGTGGTTAAGGGAGTAACTTTATATCCGTACAAACTGAAATAAAAACAGAAAGAATCATACAGGAGGGTTTTACTATGGTAGGATTACTGATTACCGGACACGGTCATTTTGCAACCGGACTCGGAACAAGCTTAAAGCTGATTACAGGAGCAACAGAAAATATTGTATATGTGGATTTTGAGGCAGATCACACCATTGATACGCTGAAGGCTAACCTGATGAAAGGGTTTGATGAGCTGAAGGGATGCGATGGTGTCCTGGTTCTTTCGGATCTGGCCGGAGGATCTCCGTTCAAGACCGCGGTGGAATGCAAATTTGAACGTATGGATCAGGCCATTGAGGTTGTGGCAGGCTCCAATCTTCCCATGCTGATTGAAGGCTCCATGTCCATGGCGGCCTATGACAGTCCGCTGGATATGGCAGAGGCACTGATGGAGGCCGGAAAAGATTATATTGTTCGCTTTGAGCTGGCAGAACATCAGGATGATGCACAGGAGGATGGGATCTGATTATGGGAATTAACTGGGAAGTTGTTCTGTGGACCTGCATAACCCTGGCCGTGATTCTGGGTATTATCGGCCTGATTCTCGTTTTTATTTCCGCGAAAAATGTAAGAAAGCGAAGGAAAGAGCTGGGAGAGGTTCATACGGAGCTCCGGGTCGGAAGCCAGGTGATGATTTCCGGCGGAATTTACGGAAAAATCACAGGGATAGAAGAAGAGACCGTAAATGTGGAGGTGGCAAAGGGAACCGTGATCAGGGTTTCCCGATATGCGATCCAGTCTATTCTTGACGCGAAAAAATAAGCAGTATATTGTCTTCTGATGAAATGCGGGCTGTCGTTCAACGACAGCCCGTTTTTGACCGTTCAGTTTTTAAAAAGGCTTTTGGAATATTCACTGGGAGCCATATGATATTTCTGAGTAAATGCCCTGGAAAAGTAGTGGATGGAATTAAATCCGAGGATCAGGGCAATCTCACTGATGGTATATTTGTTCTCGCAGATCATCTGGCGGCTCTTTTCCAGCTTCAGCTCATTGATGTATTTCTTCGGAGACTGATTCAGGTTTTCGTTGAACAGAATCTGAAGAGAGGAGCGGGAGAGGGAAAATTTCTGGCAGATATCTGCGATGGACAGAGGTTCATAAATTGTCTCATCGATATAGGATAAAATTTTCTCCAAAAGCTCATCCTGATAATGCTGTCTCGCATTGGTGGTTGGCTTTTCATTCCGCTTCCCGATGAACTGGTACTGCAGAAGCCTTATGATCGTCTCCTGAAGAAGGCAGAGCATCAGACTGTTCATATAAGGGATCTGGGAGGTGCTTTCCGATACAAAGGTTTTGATCAGCGTATGAATCTTCTTGTCATAACCGAACACCTTGTTCAGCAGCATATCATACTGGGTGATTTCCATATCGAATACAATCGTTACATGGGAGCATGAACTTCCCTCGGCAATGTACTGGGTATGAAACTGCCCGGGGCCATAGATCATCAGGTCGTTTTCCTTCAGCTCATAGGACTTCCCGTCTACTTCTGTAATCATGGAGCCGCGGTCCACATAGGTCAGCTCAAAATAGGAGTGCTTTTCGCCATTGAAACGGTATCCGGAATTGCGGATGGAGTAGTAATATCCAAGAATTTCATTGATCCGTACGCGGGGCAGAATGCGCTCGAATTTGTACGGGGGAGAAAGTGCTTCGATAACGGATGTATAGTTTGCATCGGTGATCATCTTGCAGGTAATGTTGGATGTTACGGCTACAAGTGCAAAATAAATATTGGGCCGAAGCTTTACCAGCCGGTGCACGGCAAATACTTCAAAGGAGCTGGTTTCCAGACGGTCCGAGACAATCAGGGCGGCCATACCTTCCTGCATTTCCAGAAAGACTTCGCGGTCAAAGCAATAGACGGAGCTGATATTCCTCTTGGCGATAATGTGCCAGTCGGTGCTGATTCTGTCCGTATTCTCAAGCTCCAGCGGATATTCATAAACGGTGCCATATTTTTCAAATAAGGCAGAGGATGTTTTTTGTTGCATAATACACCTCCATAACGACTGCATTATATCATTTTTTGTTTAATATGTCCAGAAAATGAAGCTGAATTTATAAAAAAAGAATGAAATGCGTTAAAAGAAACTAAAATAAACAAGCTTTTAATTAGAAACTGCAAATACATTTCTTAACGGAAGATTTATAATAAAATCACTCTGAAACGGGATTTTCAGGGAAGAATCATAATCAAGGAGGGGTCTAAAATGCCCAATATTGTATTAACAAGAATCGATAACCGGTTGGTACATGGTCAGGTTGCAACCCAGTGGTGCGGCAGCATCGGTGCGAATCTTATCCTTGTAGCGAATGATGAGGTGGCTGGAAACAAGCTTCGTCAGGGTCTGATGGATATGGCGGCTCCCAGCTATGCAGCTATGCGTTACTGGACGATCGAGAAGACCATCTCCACCATTCACAAGGCTTCTGCAAAGCAGCTGATCTTCATCGTATGTGAGACTCCTGCAGACGTACTGAAGCTGGTAGAGGGCGGAGTACCGATCAAAAAAGTCAATATCGGCAATATGCACATGGCAGAGGGCAAGCGTCAGGTTGCCGGCTCTGTAGCTGTGGATGATGCGGATGTAGAGGCATTCAGAAAGCTGCGTGATCTTGGAGTAGAGCTTGAGATCAGAAGAGTTCCCACCGAGGCCGCAGAAAATATTGAGAAGTTATTCAAATAGGCAACCCGTAAATTTAATTTCATATAAGGAAAGGAGATAGAGAGAATTATGCAATTCAGCGCAATTCAGATCATTTTAGTTGCAGTTTGGGCTTTCATAATTGCAATTGATCAGTTCGATCTTTTGGAATCTTTGTATCAGCCAATCGTAACAGGAGCAGTGATCGGAGCAATCCTCGGTGACCTGCAGACAGGTCTTATCGTTGGCGGAACTTAT
This sequence comes from Lachnospiraceae bacterium, assembly GCA_022763925.1. Lineage (GTDB taxonomy): Bacteria > Bacillota > Clostridia > Lachnospirales > Lachnospiraceae > JAGTTR01. The sequence goes on along the minus strand of JALERW010000135.1, from coordinate 5,154 downwards.
CAGTTAATGACCATCGGAAACATGCCGGTAGGCGGAGCTCAGCCTCCGAATGCGGTTATCGGCGGAATTATGGCGACGGTATTTGCCATTTCTTCCGGACTGGATACCACAGCAGCAGTAGGACTTGCTGTTCCGTTCGCTCTGATCGGACAGTATATGGTAACCTTACTGTTCACCGTTATGTCCCCGGTTATGTCTGTTGCTGACAAGATGGCGGAGAAAGGTGACACGAAGGGAATCGTTCGTCTGAATTATCTGGCAATGGGTGCTCTCGGACTTCTGTTCGCGATCGTATGTGTAGCTGGTCTTATTGGAGGAAGCGCTCTCGGAACTACTCTGGACGCTATTTCCCAGCAGTACGCATGGATCATGAACGGCCTGAGCGTAGCAGGCGGAATGATGCGTTTCGTTGGTTTCGCTATTCTGCTTCGTATTATGCTTTCCAACGATTTCTGGGGAATTTACTTTGCAGGCTTTGCTCTTGCAACCATCATCGGATACATTCCGGAATTAAGCGGTTCTGCATTGATTCTGGTTGCATTTGTTGGTATCGCAATCGCACTGTATGATTTCCAGACACGTGTGGCAATCAGACAAAATGCAGGAAGTGGAAATGGAGGTGACGAGGATGGCATCTAATAAGGCACAGTACAATAATCTTACACCGGCTCAGCCGCTGGACAAGAAAACATTAAATAAAATGGTATGGCGTTCATTGAACCTGCAGGCATCCTTCAACTATGAGAGAATGCAGGCTGCCGGATGGTTATACTGCATCCTCCCCGGACTGGAGAAAATTCATGCGGATGATAAGGAAGATTTACAGACATCCATGGAACATAACCTGGAGTTCTTCAACACCCATCCGTTCCTTGTAACTTTTGTAATGGGTATTGTATTATCCCTGGAGCAGCAGAAGGCAGATATCAACATGATCCGTTCGGTCCGTGTTGCAGCTATGGGCCCTCTGGGCGGTATCGGTGATGCCATCTTCTGGTTCACCCTGGTTCCGATCACGGCAGGTATCACGGCAAATATGGCCATCAACGGTTCCATTGCCGGACCGATCCTGTTCCTGCTGATCTTCAATCTGGTACAGTTCGGAGTACGTTTCTTCCTGATGCACTGGTCCTATAACCTGGGATCCAAGGCAATCGAGATCTTGACAGCCAATGCAAAGGAATTTACCCGTGCGGCTTCCATGCTGGGCGTATTCATCGTTGGTGCGTTGACCTCCAACTATGGTGGAACGACTATTGCACTGACCATTGAAAATGGTGAGAACCCGATCGTTATCCAGAGCATTCTGGACGGTGTTCTTCCGAAGCTGATTCCGTTAACGATTACTCTGGGCCTGTTCTTCCTGATCAAGAAGAAAGGCTGGACACCGGTAAAATGTATCTTCTTACTGCTGGTGATTGGCCTTGTGGGCGCATTTATCGGAATCTTTTAAGAGATAAAATCTATGAGTGCAGTACTCCTTGATTTTAACGGAACCTTATTCTTTGACACATGCTTCCATCTGGAAGCATGGTCAGAGATTTACAGAGAGCTACACAGAGGGGGGAGTCTTGAGCCTGATCCATCAGCAATCTGCGGACCGTGCAATGATGCGATCATTCAGGCAATGGCTCCGGAATTGTCACCGGAAGAGAGAACGCAGTGGTCGATTCGTAAAGAGGCGCTGTACCGGAACATATGCAGTCAGCATCCGGATCAGCTTCAGCTGACCAGGGGTGCACAGGAATTATTCTTCGGTCTGAAGGAACGAAAGATTCCTTTTACGCTTGCAACGGCTTCCATCATAGATAATTTTGAATTTTATTTTCAGACATTTCCGCTGGAACCGTGGTTTCAGAAGGAACTGTGTGTCTATGATGACGGGACGTATGCCGACAAGGGTGAGATGCATAAGGAAGCTGCAAGACGGCTTGGCACGACGCTTTCTGACTGTATTGTGGTGGAAGACAGTGTGACGGCGATTTCACTTGCGAGAAAAAATGGTGCAAAAGAAATAATTGGAGTTGGTAGTGATTCTATCCATCCTGAGTTGATTCGCTCAGGGGCCACCCATTGCATCCGTGATTTTACGGAATTTGACTATGGATGGTTAAGGAACTGAAATCCCGGGGATGTTGCTCCGCTGATGAAAATCGGCGGGGCTATGTTCCTATATAGATGATGACAGGAAAATACCTCCCGAAGGAGAGACGCGTCTCAAGGACGTTTCTGCCCGGGAGGTATTTTTGTATGTACATCCTCTGTTCCCTGACATTAAGGTTGTTCCAGGATATATGCGTTTCCGTCACCGGAGGCTTCCACCGATGCATGGAAGGACAGGCCCGATAGCCGGGAAAAGAAGTCATTCGGTGAAGCCATAATCTGCATCTGATCATTACTGCGGGTACATGGGATAATGGAAGGGGTAAGGCTGCCGTCCGTTTCTATGGTGATACGGTACAGAACGGTTTCATTGGAGGAATTGCTGAACAGAAAGTTACCGAGGCTGTATGCGATGGGCTTTCCATGATAATATTCAAAGCCCTGCATCACATGAGGATGACTTCCGATGACCATGTCTGCTCCGGCGTCAATATATGCATATGCCAGCTGCCTTTGATAATCCTGAGGGATGGTATCCTTCTCTATTCCCCAGTGTACATAGACGGCCACATAGTCACAGCTGTTTTTGAGGTTTTGGATCTCCTGTTTGAGAAGAGAAGGATCATAAGTGGTAAACATGCCGGGATGCTGTTTCCCGGCTGCCCAGGAGGAAACAGGGATGACGCGGCTGGCACCAAGAATTCCGATGGTATATCCGCTGATCTCACGGATAACAGGAGCTTTTGCCTCCTCCAGATTCCGTCCTCCTCCGACCCGTGCGATTCCTGCCGCATCCAGTGTATCCAGACTGTCGGTAAAGGCTTCCGTGCCAAAATCCAGGGCATGGTTGTTGGCGACGGTTGCGATATCAACACCCAGTTCCTGAAAAATCCTGACATAGGAAGGATCTACCCGGAAGGTATACTGTTTGTCTGCTGCCGCCTCTCCGCGGGTGCTGAAGGGAAATTCTTCATTCAGCATGAAAAGATCTGATCCGGTCATGTATGCAAGGAGCTCATCGGAAACAAGAGAAGAAATTCCTCTGGCCTGATAGCCGGACAGGGGGTATTCCGTAAACAGAATGTCGCCTGCGAAGGTCAGTGTAACCGGCCCGTAAGCTTCTTCGGGGGCTTTATCGCTTGCCAAAGCTTCCCCGGGCCCGGGTGCAGCAGGGGCTTCGGAAGCATCGGGGATATCGGTGACAGGAATTGAGGAAATATCGTCCGCTGAAACGGGGGCGGGAGCTTCCGACAAAAGGGGCTCCTTTGACGATTCTTCCTGACCAGGTGCATTTTTTAAATAGGAAACATAAAAGATTCCGCAGCTGATAAACAGTATGGGAAGCAGAAACACAAGACCGCGGATCAGACCTCTTAAAAAGCTTTTCACAGGAACCCCTCCTAAAAGACAATACAATGCGTTTTTTTTATTATATCGTAAAAAGCTGACTTTTCCATTAACATTCACATAAAAATCTGTTACAATTATATCCGCACGAAAGGAAAAAGAGGTGGAGCTGATGTTTACGCTGGATGATATTACGCCGCTGAACGCGATTAAGAAGGAAGCCGGGACCGGAAGCTATAAGGGAATGCGCTGGCGCATGGAGAAGGATGAGGAAGGAAGTCTGAAGGTAACGATCTATCCCGAGCCAAGAGCCTTTGCCTGCACACCGGAAAGTGAGAAGGAGGTTCGGCGGTTCGAATTATCCGTTCAGGGACGGGAAGCGGCTTATGAATGGTTGAAAAAGCAGTATGAAGATCAGAGGGAACGCTGGGAAAAGGCTTTGCGCATCTGACGGAAGATATACAAAGAACAGAAGAATGGGATTATACAGATGAAGAAAGAGAAGCGGCAGCATTTACATTACCCGAAGCTTATACATATCCTTTATCGGGCGGCCTTAACGGCAGTGCTTCTGGCGGGAACAGGTATCCTTCTGCTATCGGCTCTGCAGCCGGATCTGGCAAAGGCCTCTTCTGGTACCCGGATGCTTTGCCATCATGATATGGAATATATCTGCGGAAGTATCTGGGAAGCGTATCAGGAAGAGCAGAGGCAGAAGGAAGCATCAGAAGAAAGAGCACTGGATCAGTGGAGACTTGTTCTGGTGAATCCGTGGAATTCCCTGGAGGAAGACTATGAGGTAAAGCGAACAGGAGTGGAAAACGGGCAGTATGTGGATGAACGGATTGCAGAGGCGCTGAATGCGATGCTGAAGGCTGCCAGAGAGGACGGAATCGGTATCCGGGTGATATCCGGATACCGGTCCTATAAGCGTCAGATGATGCTGTATGAAAATAAAGTCAGGCGGCTGAAGCGTCAGGGCTATACCCAGGAGGAGGCCGAAGCAGAGGCGGCTACGGTGGTGGCGGTTCCCGGAACAAGCGAGCATATGACCGGGCTTGCGGTGGATCTTGCATCCGAGGACAATACTGCCCTTGAGGAGGAGCAGGAAAATACCTTAAGCTATCAGTGGCTCTTAAAGCACTGTATGGAGTATGGATTCATTGTGCGTTATCCCGAGGGCAAAGAGGCAGTGACCGGGATTATTTATGAACCGTGGCATTTCCGGTATGTGGGTCGAACGCATGCGGAAATCATCATGAAAAACGGCTGGTGTCTGGAGGAGTATCTGGAACGATATCCCGATGGCATCTTTGCAGAATAGAGAAGGAGGGAAAACATGAAAATAGGAATTCTCGGAGCAGGGAAAATTGCTGCTGCCATGGCGCAGACACTGGCAGGCTTGAAGGAAGCAGAATGTTACGCGGTGGCTGCCAGGGAGCTTGACCGTGCAAAGGCGTTTGCAGAGCAGTACGGATTTGAAAAAGCGTTTGGAAGCTATGAGGAGATGGTGTCGGATCCGCAGGTGGAGCTGGTTTATGTTGCCACCCCTCATTCACACCATGCAGAGCACGTGAAGCTCTGTCTTTTACACGGGAAGCATGTTCTCTGTGAAAAGGCATTTACAGCCAATGCCGCTCAGGCAGAAGAAATTCTTGCCATGGCAGAAGAAAGGAAGCTGCTTCTTACGGAAGCAATCTGGAC
>JALERW010000130.1 GCA_022763925.1 Lachnospiraceae bacterium | reverse complement strand
GATCCCTTCATCATGCGAATTTTCCAGGTCAGTGTACAGGTTTCCCCCTCCGGTCCTGCCCCCTGATTTCCCGGACTGATGCAAAGCTCCGTAAATTTCACCTCATACAGGCCGTCCTCTTCATTCCCGCCCAGCCTCTGAACAGAGTCGATCTGTACCCGGCAGTCCACGCCATTGACGCGGTATGGCTCCTGATACGTCAGAAGCGCCGTGCGGACATTCCAGGCTTCCTCAGAATCCATGCACGGAACATAAAAAATCCCGTACTCATTTCCCTCCGGGCTCTGATCGCCCCCCAAGCCCTGAGCATACGCACGCATCGTCTCCACCATACTGATTTCCCGGCTGTCCGTCTCTTCCTCTTCCGTATTCAGATAAGGATTCTGTTCGGAATATTCCTCCTTGGCATCCGTACACACAAAGGTAAGAGGAGCCGTTTTTTCCATGGAAACAGGGCAAAGGGTCAAAGTCCCTCCCCTGGCGATCAGACAGTCATAGTTGATCCGGCAGTCTTCATTCAGTACCAGACTCCATACTGGAAGCCCATTGCTGCACAGAGCGATGGCGGTCGTCCCAAAACGCACACAGTCACTGTCGGAAAACACGAAGCTTTCACTTCCGTTTTCAAGAAGCACGTTCCCGCCTTCTATCGTCAGCTTCCAGCCTGCATGATTTGTATCCTGGATGCTCCAATGTCCCATGGCAGCTGTAAGAGGATCCATATAGGAAAGGGAATCTCCCCGGTCACCAAAAGTGGCCAGATACTGATGCGTATTCTGATCCGGACTTTTATAGGTAATGGCACATACATCCTTTTCCAGCCACTGATATTTAAGTTTCCCGTTTACTGTATAGGGAAACTGCTCCTTCTTTCGTTTCCAGAGGCCATAGCAGCTTCGGCAGAGCGTTACCGTTCCATCCTCCTTCTGCTCTTCCAGAACAACCAGATGCTTTCGGTCCGGTGACAGGTTCACGGCAACCCGGATACCGGACAGCACGCCGCTCAGAATCAGAAAAGCCAGAAACAGGACTGCAAGGCCTTCTGCCAGCATTTTTCCGGTCCGGGGCTTCAAAGGCATCCAGAGCACCAACGTCCAGGCCAGAAGCAGCACGCACCCTCCCGGCATCATCCAGTTCATCCAGGGATACAGCCAGGTAATCCCCAGTGCCTGCATATAGCTGCTGCCGATCCCCCAAAGCCCAAGGCAGGCCGCTGCCAGAAGCAGAAGAAAAATACTGCCGAAAATTCTTCTTCTGCGTTGTGCTTCCTCATCGGACTCCATCCAGTGTTCCATTTTATCATCTCCTGTTCATCCCTGATGGTATTAAAATCACTCCAGCGAAAGTACCTGACTGGCTGTTTTTCCGTTCGTAGGAACGAATTCCACCGCCTGAAGCTCCACATCGGAAGTATCGGTCAGTGCATATACCTCACAGGCCGTCACAGTTGTCTGCGGCTGCACTTCTGTCTTATAATTGACCATCTCATCATTCTGCTCTGCCACAGAAGCTTTACTGCACTCCGTACCATTCTGAATCAGCTTTGTGTAGGAAACCGACGGAATACTCACCGCTTCACTGCTGTTATTCGTAAAATCATAATACACATAAAGGCAGGAAGCTCCGTTCACATCCTCTCCCAGTTCATGCTTCACATATTTCAGCGTAAAGCTGTCCGTAGCCAGGAACAGCGTCCCGTCCCCGGGATCCTGTGAAGCTGCTTCCAAAGAACCTGATGCATCGGAAGGTTCTCCTGAAACCGTATTGCCGCTCTCCTCCTGTTCCTGTCCATCCGGAAGCTTCCCGGAAGCATTCTTTTCATCAGATCCCTTCCCCATAACAATACAAAGTACCAGAGTAATAACCAAAGCTGCAGCCAAAAGAACGGCCGGTGCCTCCACATTTCTTCTTCTGTGCAGAATCAGCATTCCGGAAAACAGCACCGCAAATACCCCCGCGAGGATCCCCCATACCTTCCATTCCGTCTGCCCGGATGCATGAATCAGAGACGTAATATCCGCTCCGAGACATAAAACCGACGGTATCAGAAACGCCACCGGCGCCGACCGGTGCATCATCTGTATTGCCGTTATTCCCGCCATCAGAAACAATACCGAAGGAATCAGTCCCATAAGTCCAAGTCCTGCTCCCTCCCGGATCACGCCTGCCAGACAGGACCGGTATACAAATACAAATGCCGCTGCCACACAGAGGATTCCCAGTATCATCCGTGCTCCGACAAATTTGGGACCTCTGGGCCTCCTGCCGGCGGGCCGTCTTCCTTTGCTTCTGTTCCCCTGCGATCTGCGATGATTGTTGCTCATTTACCGTCACTCCTTACCATTCCATCGGACCTCTCATCCGGAAAGCCCCTTTTTCCCATCCATATTACCACATTTTCCCTTGTAAAATGATGTTTCCACAAATTCTTCACAGGAATGACATGAAATTTTAAGATTTATCTTCCTCTATCCG
>JALERW010000127.1 GCA_022763925.1 Lachnospiraceae bacterium | reverse complement strand
AAGGTCTGGAGAGGTAAATAATATTGTTTCTTTATACGACGACAGACGGAGTAAAAAGATGAAAAGAGAATGAGATTGAGAAATAAAATAATTTCATAAACAGATTTATTTATTTCCTTTTTGAAATTTCAGACAAAACTCAACAAAAAACAGCAATATCTCGTAAAAACCCGGATTATATGGTAAAATAAATAGAACGAGAAACAGTCTGCGCACTGCGCAGCTGAAGGACGGGGACGGGATCATGAAGAAAAAAGTCAGAAACCGAGTGATAGCAGGACTTGTGGCAGCGACAGCAGCGGCGGCACTTGGAATAGCCGTTTATGATGCGGCAGCGGCTTCTAAGCAGCAAAGCCGGATGGAAGAGGAAATTGCACAGCTCAGAGAGGAGCTGAATGAGAAGGAACAACGGATTCAGGAGCTGGAGGACCGAACAGCGGATGACCTTCAGGTATATCTTCCGGACCGGCTGTATGTTGCCGAAGGAAGAACTCTGGAGCTGTACAATTCTCAGGTCGCCTTTTCCGGAATGCCGGATGAATATTCCTTTAACTGGGTGTGCGATATCGGGAAAAATCTGGAACGGAAATATCAGGTGTATGGCAGCGAAGATCAGATCGGAGAACATACGCTGACGCTTACGATTTATAACAGTCGTCTGGAGCCGGTTTATGAAAAGGACACCGTACTGGAGGTGACGGAAGCATCCGTGCGTCAGCCGGTGAAAATCCTGAATATCGGAGACAGTCTTTCCGACAGCGCGCCCTGGTATGAGGAGGTCGCTTCTCTCGCCGGGGGGCAGATCACCTTCGTGGGAACCAGGGGAAACGAAGGCCTGATGCATGAAGGAAGAAGCGGCTTTTCCATCTGTGATTATCTGACGGAAACGGAATATGTCTATGGAGGGGAAGGAGTACAGCCCTTTTATAATCCGGGCACAGGAGGCTTTGATTATTCTTATTATAAGGAAAAAACCGGTGTTTCCCCGGATGTGGTACAGATTTTTCTGGGAAAGAACGGCATGAGCCTTGATTATGAGCCGGGAATTGCATGGCTTGAGGAAATGGTGAATAATATCAGAGAGACGGATCCGGATATCCCGATCTATCTTGTACAGACGATATATATGGGCGGCCAGGATGGAATCGGCAATGAGACCGATGCAAAAGGGCGCTCTGCGCTCAATGGCTGGTGGAAGCTTGAGGAGGACAAAAAGGTATTTCTCTGGACAGAAGCGATGGAAGCAGCCTTTGGCTCCATGGACGGGGTATATCTGATTCCGGCGGCACTTGCTTTCGACAGTGAGTATAATTTCCGGGCGTCCATTGAACCTGTAAATGCAAGAAGCAGCAGAAATGAAGCGGTGCTGATGGAAGGGATGCATCCGGATACGGAAGGTTATCTGCAGCTGGCAGATTTGTTTTTCAGTACATACTGCGGAACAATGAAATAAAGAAAAGGCAGAAACGGGGGTTAAGAAATGTCACGCTATGTTATGGCACTGGATGCGGGTACAACGAGTAACCGTTGTATTTTGTTTAACGAAAAAGGGGAAATGTGTTCGGTAGCCCAGAAGGAATTTACGCAGTATTTTCCTCAGCCGGGATGGGTGGAGCATGATGCGGATGAAATCTGGTCCACACAGCTTGGCGTGGCGGTGGAGGCAATGTCCAAGATCGGAGCCAGGGCAGAGGATATTGCAGCCATAGGGATCACAAATCAGAGGGAGACCACAATTGTCTGGGACAAAAATACGGGAGAACCGGTTTATCATGCGATTGTCTGGCAGTGCAGGAGAACCTCTGAATATTGTGATTCTCTGAAGGACAAAGGACTGACGGAGCTTTTTCGGGAGAAAACCGGTCTGATTATTGATGCGTATTTTTCCGGAACAAAGTTAAAATGGATCCTGGATCATGTGGAAGGAGCAAGAGAGCGTGCCGAAAGAGGAGAGCTTCTGTTTGGTACCGTGGAGACCTGGCTGATCTGGAAGCTGACCCGGGGAAAGGTTCACGTGACCGACTATTCCAATGCCTCCCGGACACTGATGTTTAATATCAGGGAACTGAAGTGGGATCAGGAGATTCTGGGCATGCTGGAAATTCCGGAATGTATGCTTCCGAAGCCTGTGCCTTCCAGCTGCGTGTATGGAATGGCGGATTCCAGCTTTTTTGGGGGCGAGATACCGATTGGTGGCGCTGCAGGGGATCAGCAGGCAGCTCTGTTCGGCCAGACCTGTTTTGCTCCCGGTGAGGCAAAAAACACCTATGGAACGGGCTGCTTCCTTCTGATGAACACGGGAGAGCAGCCGGTCTATTCGGAGCATGGACTGGTGACAACGATCGCCTGGGGACTGGACGGAACGGTTCAGTATGCGCTGGAGGGCTCCATTTTTGTGGCGGGGGCATCGATTCAGTGGCTGAGGGATGAGATGCGTCTGATCGATTCTGCAGCGGATTCGGAATATATGGCCAGGAAGGTGAAGGATACCAACGGCTGTTATGTGGTGCCTGCCTTTACGGGGCTGGGGGCTCCGCACTGGGATCAGTATGCAAGAGGAACGATTGTAGGCATTACAAGGGGAGTGAACAAGTATCATATTATCCGGGCAACCCTGGAATCCATTGCCTATCAGGTGGAGGATGTACTCTCCGCAATGGAGGCTGATTCCGGAATTACCTTAAGTGCTCTGAAGGTGGACGGCGGTGCAAGCGCCAACGATTTCCTCATGCAGACGCAGGCGGACATGATCGGTGCGCCGGTGAACCGGCCGGTATGCGTAGAGACGACTGCAATGGGAGCCGCTTATCTTGCCGGTCTGGCTGTGGACTATTGGAAGGATAAAGAGGATGTGAAAGAGAACTGGCAGACGGACCGTGTGTTTGTTCCGGAGATTGACCGTTCCGAGAGGGAAAAACGGCTGCGAGGCTGGAGGCGCGCGGTAAAACAGTCCTTTGGATGGGCCAGAGAGGAAACAGAAGCAGATATGTTATAAATTAGTATGGAAAATAATCCAGGATATGATAGAATGAAAAAGATGACTGTTTTTTAAGACGGAATGAAAGGTAAGGAGGAGATTATCATGGAAAGAAGCTGCAGCAATACATCCTGCTCCAAAGAAAGCTGCGAGGGCTGCCCAAGCAGTCAGGCGGGACAGGGACCGGAGAGCTTTCTTGTGGAAGGAAATCCTTTTTCTTCAGTAAAAAAGGTGATCGGTGTTGTGAGCGGAAAAGGAGGCGTGGGCAAGTCATTGGTGACAGCGCTGCTTGCAGATAAAATGGCATCCGAGGGATATCGGGTAGGAATTATGGATGCGGATATTACCGGCCCGTCCATGCCGAAGATGTTTGGAATTCATGAGGTTGCCGGAGGCGATGAGAATGGCATTTACCCTGCAGTAACCAAAAACGGAATCAGGCTGATGTCCATCAACCTGCTGATGGAGGATGAGGAGGCTCCCGTGATCTGGAGAGGTCCGGTCATAGCCAATGTGGTAAAGCAGTTCTGGTCAGAGGTGGTCTGGGGTGAACTGGATTATCTGTTTGTGGATATGCCGCCCGGAACCGGAGATGTGCCGCTGACGGTGTTCCAGTCCCTTCCGGTGGACGGAATCGTGGTTGTGACTTCTCCCCAGGATCTTGTGCGTCTGATCGTGAAGAAGGCCCTCAATATGGCGGAGATGATGAATATTCCGGTGCTGGGTATTTTTGAAAATTACAGCTATGTAAAATGTCCCGACTGCGGAAAAGAGATTCACATATTCGGCGAGAGTCATACGGCAGAAGCGGCAGCTGCCAATGGAGTGAAGCTGCTGGGCCGGATTCCGGTGGATACTTCTTATGCTCTTCTCGCGGATGAGGGAAGATTTGAGGAAGCAGATACGAGTTATGTGAGTGCTGCGGTGGAAGCGCTTGCCTGATTTTGGTTTCTGAATATATTATGTGCGGCCCTTTGTACACGTAAGGGGAAGGAAGCATCTTCAGAATTTTGCTGAGGATGCTTTTTTTATTATGCCGGTATTCTTCCTTGCAAAATTTCCCTTTGTGTGATAATATAAAAACAGAACATATGTTCTGTTTTGGAAAGGGGAAGAAACATGCAGATTCAGGAAAAGATGTCTTTATATGAAAAACTGAAGATTCTTTCCGATGCGGCGAAATATGATGTGGCATGTACCTCCAGCGGAGTCACGCGCAGAGGAGATGGACGGGGGATGGGAAACTGTACGGCTGCGGGAATCTGTCACAGCTTCAGCGGAGACGGAAGGTGCATATCCCTTCTGAAAGTCCTCTTTACCAATGAATGCATCTATAACTGCCGTTACTGTGTGAACCGTTCGGATAATGACGTGCCCAGGGCGTCCTTTACCCCTCAGGAGCTGTGCGGTCTGACCATGGAATTTTACAGGAGGAATTATATAGAAGGGCTTTTTTTAAGCTCTGGTATCCTGAAGAATCCGACATACACCATGGAACTGATTTATGAGACGATACGCATGCTCCGACAGGAGCATCATTTTCAGGGCTACATTCACGTGAAGGCAATTCCGGGGGCAGATGCCGGGATCGTGGAGCGTCTTGGATATCTGGCAGACCGGATGAGCGTTAATCTGGAGCTCCCGACGGCGGAGAGCCTGAAGCGGCTGGCGCCAAATAAAACCAGAAGTATGATTTTAAAGCCGATGCGTCAGATTCAGAACGGGGTGGTGAACAGCCGTGAGGAGATGATGCTTTATCGGAATGCTCCAAGGTTTGTTCCTGCAGGTCAAAGCACGCAGATGATCATCGGAGCGACGCCGGAGACGGACTATCAGATTATGAGTGTTGCGGAATCTCTGTATCAGGGCTTTGCATTGAAGCGGGTATTCTATTCCGCTTATGTACAGGTGAATGAGGATCGGGAGCTGCCCGCGCTTTTGCAGGGCCCGCCTCTTCTCAGGGAGCACCGGCTGTATCAGGCAGACTGGCTTCTTCGGTTTTACGGCTTCCGGGCTTCAGAGCTCTTTTCGGAGGATAAGCCGAATCTGGACATTCGTCTGGATCCCAAGTGTGACTGGGCGATACGCAACCTTGGCCTGTTTCCGGTAGAGGTGAATCGGGCAGAGTATGCCATGCTGCTTCGGGTCCCGGGAATCGGGGTGAAGTCGGCGATGAGAATCCTTAAGGCCAGGAGACATGGGACGGTGGATTTTCCGGACCTGAAGAAGATGGGAGTGGCCCTGAAGCGTGCCTCCTGGTTTCTGACCTGCCGGGGAAAGACCATGCATCCGCTGAGGCTTGAGGAGCATTTTCTTACGGAACATCTGGCGGAAAGAGGAAAGAGGATCCCTGTGTCCGGGGATGAGAGCGGCTGCCGGCAGATGACGCTGTTTGATTTTCCGGAATTTGAAGCATGTCAGCAAGATGTGGGCGTGAAGCCGGTATACAGGGGGGATTGACGGTGGAGGTATGGGAGGAAAAGCTGATTCTGTGCTGTGAGGACAGCCTGGATGGCATATTCAGCGGAGTGTATGAGGGCTGGGCGGGCCGGTACGGACATCCCAGGGTGGAGCTCCTGTTGGAGGAAGTCCATAACATGGAGCTGTTTGCCCGTTATATCCAGGTGCCGACGGATCCGGAGCGGGCGGGAAAGGTGGCGCGAACGATCCGAAGCAGAATGGGGCAGAAGGTGTTTGAGGAGATTGGAAGAGCTGCGCTGTCCTTTGAGGCAGACAGAGGGACTGCGGTATATCAGCTGATCGCACATGCCCTGTCGATGGAACAGCCGGGAAGGGTGCTGGAGGTACTGACCGATCCGTGGGTCATTCGGGTCATGTATCTTGCCAGGAATGTCTGGAATGAGGCTCATCATCTGCTGGGGTTTGTGCGGTTTGAGGAGCTGCAGAACCGTGTGCTTCTGTCTGTGATCCGACCGAAGAACCGGGTACTTCCGATTCTGGCGCCTCATTTTGCAGATCGTCTTCCGAAGGAGAACTGGATGATTTATGATCGGGGCAGACAGGAGTTTGCCGTCCATCCCGCAGGACGTCCGTGGGTGCTTGTCCGGGGCGAGACGCTGGATGAGGATATGAGAAATCAGATGTCGGACCAGGAGAGGGAATTTCGGGAGCTGTGGAAGGGCTTTCTGAGGAACATTATGATAGAAGAACGAAAAAATGAGGAACTTCAGGTACAGATGCTGCCGAAAAGATTCCAAAAATATATGACAGAATTTTCCTGATTATCTGCAGTTCTGACGAAAGGCTTTGTCGAATTCCGGCGAAAAAGCAGGAATTATGGAATAAATCTGCACAAATCGGACATGAAAAAATGTGTAAAACATGTTCAAAGCGGAAATAATTCGTACGTGTCAGAAGGACATTTGTTTTTAAAAAAAAGATTGACATGAAAAAAATCGGGTGGCATAATATCCATCAATCAAAGAGAAAACCTGTTGATGTGTATGAAAGGAGTCGTTTTTATGAACGAGCGCAAAATAAAACTTTCCGGAGCAGAAGCTGTCAAAGAGTTTGTAAATAAGGCAGAACAGTGTGATTTTGATGTAGATATATTTTATAACCGGTTTGTCATTGATGCCAAGTCTATTCTGGGGGTGCTCAGCATGGATCTTGACAAAGTGCTGACTGTCAAATACGGCGGAAGAAATCCGGAATTTGAGAATGTTCTGGAGAAATATGCCGCCTGCTGATTTTGATCGGAAGAAGAACCGGTAAGCAGAGATTTCTGCCGTGCGAACAAGAAGAACAGAACCGTTTTTCTGCACATGCGTATGTGTGTGTCGGAGAAACGGTTTTTTTTGCCTAAATACTGTGGATGTAGTACAATGATAGAAAAACAGGAACCAAAGGAAGGCGGTGTCCCCGGATGGACAGAAAGCAGCAGAAGGTTTCCGTCAGAAATCTGGTGGAGTTTCTTTTGAGAGAGGGAAATATTGACAGCCGCAGGGGAAC
>JALERW010000124.1 GCA_022763925.1 Lachnospiraceae bacterium | reverse complement strand
TGCCACCGCCAGCGGAGTAAGCACGCCGGACAGCTCTGCAGTGCTTCCGAACAGCACCGTCAGGGTGGAAACCACGCTTTCCTTGGCCATAAAACCGGTGATCAGCGCCGTGGATACTCTCCAGTCTCCGAAGCCAAGAGGAGCAAAGATCGGAGCAAGAATGCCTGCTGCCACCGCCAGAATGCTGTTCTGGGAATCCGTCACCATCCCCAGATGGGGATCGAAGGTCTGCAGGAACCAGATCACAATCGTTGCGATAAAAATAACCGTAAAGGCTCTCTGGAGGAAATCCTTGGCCTTCTCCCAGAGAAGCTGCGCCACGTTCTTAAGTCCCGGCATCCGGTAATTGGGAAGCTCCATAACGAAGGGAACCGCTTCTCCCCGGAACATGGTGCCCTTAAACAGCAGCGCCGCCAGGATTCCCACCGCAATTCCCACAAAATACAGGCCTACCATGGCAAGTCCCGCATATTTCGGAAAAAACGCCGCGCACAGAAAAGCGTAGATGGGCATTTTCGCCGAGCAGCTCATAAAGGGAGTCAGCATGATCGTCATCTTCCGGTCCCGCTCCGAGGGAAGGGTCCGGCTTGCCATGACGCCGGGAACCGTACAGCCAAAGCCGATCAGCATCGGCACGATGCTCCGGCCCGACAGGCCGATCTTTCGCAGCAGCTTATCCATCACGAAGGCCACCCTGGCCATGTAGCCCGTATCCTCCAGAAGGGACAGGAAGAAGAACAGGGTGACGATGATGGGAAGGAAGCTTAAGACGCTTCCCACGCCGCTGAAAATTCCGTCGATCACCAGGGAATGGATCGCATCATTCACCTTCCAGGCCGTCATGGACGCGTCCAGCGTATCGGTGATCCAGCCGATACCGGTCTCCAGAAGCCCCTGCAGCCAGGCACCGATCACATTGAACGTCAGATAGAACACCAGCGCCATAATACACACAAAGGCCGGGATCGCGGTATACTTTCCGGTAAGAAAAGCGTCGATCCTCCGGCTCCTTGCATGCTCCCGGCTTTCCTTCGGCTTCACCACCGTCTTCTCCACCAGCTTCTGAATAAAGGCAAACCGCATGTCGGCGATGGCAGCCGCCCGGTCCAGACCGCGCTCCTCCTCCATCTGGCTGATGATGTGTTCCATCATTTCCTTTTCGTTCTGGGAAAGCCGCAGCTGCTCCAGGATGGCAGCGTCGCCCTCCACCAGCTTGGTGGCGGCAAACCGGACCGGAATCCCCGCATCCTGGGCATGATCCTCGATCAGGTGCATGATGCCGTGCAGACACCGGTGCACCGCTCCGTTATGGTCGTTCTTATCGCAGAAATCCGTTCTTCCCGGCCGCTCCTGGTATTTCGCCAGGTGCAGCGCATGACGGATCAGCTCGTCCACACCCTCGTTCTTTGCTGCTGAGATGGGCACCACCGGGATTCCCAGCATTTCCTCCATCTCATTGATATGTATGGAACCGCCGTTTCCGCGGACCTCATCCATCATGTTCAGCGCCAGGACCATCGGTACGTCCAGCTCCATCAGCTGCATGGTCAGATACAGATTCCGCTCGATATTGGTGGCATCCACGATATTGATGATGCCTGTCGGCTTCTCGTTGATGATAAACTGCCGGGTCACGATCTCCTCACTGCTGTAGGGCGACATGGAATAAATGCCCGGAAGGTCCGTGATCTCGGTATTGTCATGCCCCTTGATGGGGCCGCTTTTGCGGTCCACGGTCACTCCCGGAAAATTGCCCACATGCTGATTGGAGCCCGTCAGCTGATTGAACAGCGTCGTCTTTCCGCAGTTCTGATTGCCCGCCAGGGCAAAGGTCAGCACCGTTCCCTCCGGAAGCGGATGCTCATCTGCCTTCACATGATATTTTCCGCCTTCTCCAAGGCCCGGATGGGCGGTCTTCTTCCGGTTGGCCGGGCGGGATACCGGTGCCTTTGCTGCTTCCCCGGGCTGTTCCTCCTTTGCCGGAATCATCTCTATTTTCTCCGCGTCCGCCAGACGAAGCGTCAGCTCATATCCGTGAACGCGAAGCTCCATCGGATCGCCCATGGGCGCGTACTTTACCAGCGTTACCTCAGCCCCCGGGATCACACCCATATCCAGGAAATGCTGACGGAGTGCTCCTTCTCCGCCTACGGCGGTTACCACTCCTGTTTTTCCTATCTCCAGCTCTCTCAGTGTCATACGAATTCCTTCTTTTGTTTTTTAATGAAGTTAGTATATACTAATTGAGAATCTTTGTCAATAAGCCGTTTTTTTCTTCTTTCCGGAAATCATGAGAACCAAAAGTACAACGCCGGACACAGCAGCCAGAAGATACCATACATCCCCGCGGTCTCCTGTCACCGGGATTCCCGCAATCCTGACCACAGCTTTTCCGGAATCGTTATCCTTATCATCCTCACTGCTTCCATCCTCACCACTGTCCACACTGCTGTCCGCATACTTCCAGACACGGTTCCAGTTATACTCCCTTTCCTTCTCAACCGTCGTTAGCTGCCGTGTTTCCACCGCCTCTTCTGTTGTAACCTCACAGGTAGTGACCAGATCTGTGCGTGTGTCTTCCCTGGAACGGGTTTCTTCTGAAGCAGAAGCACTTCCCTCCTTCACTTCAAAACGAAGCTGTACATTCAGATTCACATTCCTCTTGCCCTCTGCGATTCCCACAAACGTCTGAGAAGATTCCTGATCTCTGATTTCTGAGGTATAAAGATATACTCCCTGTTTCAGATTCTGTGTCCCCAAAAGCTGCAGATTGATCACCGTTCCATTTGGCAGCTTCAGGTTCGGCAGGGTATACACGCCATATTCATCCGGATAAATCAATCCCAGTGTGGTGTCGCTGCCATCTCCTCCTGCAAGGCGGGCCGTTGCATATGGGTTTCCTTCACTGTCATAAACAGTAACGATCAGATCATCCGTATCCTGACTCGGCACAACGGACATGGAAAATTTCACACTTGCATGGTAAAGATCCCTGCCGCCGACCTGAACCACATTTCCATCGGAATCTACTACCCGGTCTCCCACGGTAATCTCTGTACCCTTCGCAAAATGATTTTCTGTGATAAGCGTCGCTCCCTGTGCGGGCTCCTCTGTCAGGGTAATCAGGTAATTATACAATCCCTGTATACGGCTCTCATAGCTCGCCTTCTGTTCCGGGGTTCCGTCATACCAGTGACCGCTGTATCGAAGCACACCGGCTGCATCCATATAAACATACGCTCCGTTTTCCAGCACGTCGGAAATCCAGTACTTTCCGACAATGTCACTGTCATCCAGTCCTTTGTCACCGCTGTTTCCGAATCTCCATATCGCAGCCTGGGTTGCCGTCAGAGCCTCCCCCTCCGAAAGATTTCTTATCTGGTCTTCGGTTAACGGAAAGCTTTCGCCCTTTTCTCCGGCCTTCTCAAGCGCAGCCAGCAGATCCTGCTTCAGCTTTGCCAGACTTCCGATTCCGGTCTGTGTACCGTCCCCATCCTGCTTTTCCTGCGTTCCCCAATAGCCGTTTTGCGCAATCGCCCGGATATGCTTTGCGGCTTCTTCATCATAATAATCTGCATCCTCCAGATTCTCCATATAGTAATGATAGCCGTTCTGCGGAGAAACCTCAAAATCTGCACAATATACATAATATTTTGCTCCGTTTTCATCCTCCAGAACGAACTGATGGGCCTGCCAGGTATTTTCCGGATTATCCGCTGTGGCAACCCGAACGGCACTCTCCAGGCCGTATTCTCCCAGCCACTGGAAATCATATCCCTCCAGATCAGACCATTCTCCGCTTCCGTCTACACGGTGAAACAATTTCGTTTGCCAGTCATAAGCGCCTTCTTTTTCCGGTTCCTGATCCGTCACCTCCGGAGATGTCACCTCCACGGAGCCATGACCCTGTCCGCCATTTACTTCACTCATCCAGCCCGTCAGCTCCCGGGCGGATACATCCGGAAGATACAGAATACTGGTGCTCACAGAGGTTGTAACCGTGGTCGGCGTTTCTACAATTGTCCTGGTCACTGTTTTGCGGTCTCTCTCCTGAGTAACCACAGTCGTAACCGTGGTATCTGTCCCGGTTACCGTCTCACTTTCCGCGGCAATCACCCTGCCGCTTTGATCTGTTGTCTTCCTGGTAAGCTTATATCCAATTACCGTACCTTCACTGTTTACAACATCCGTAATCACCGTAACGGTGGTATTTCCATCCTCGTCCGTCACCGGAGCCTCATCGGCCGGTCTGGTCCATCCGGGAGCCGCCTCCGTTTTGGTCTTCACGGTCGTCTCCACATCCTCCCATTCTCCATAGGAAATGTCCGACTCGCCGGAAGTAATTTTTCCTTCTCCGGTCTGCGTTTTCGTAACCTTACTGGTCGTAACCCGATATCCAACCAGGACATCATCTTCATAGATTTCCTCCACTGTCGTGGTGGAACCGTCTTCATTCTCTGTTGTTCCCGGCTTCGGCGCCGTCCAGTCCACCTCAGGCTCCTTCGTTACTGTTTTCTCCTCTCCCGGCTTCAGCTCTACAGAAAGCTCCGGCTGTGTTACCTCAAGATCTGTGGTATTGGAGCCGGTCACAGCTTCCTCTCCCGTTATGGTTTTTCCCTCTTCCACATCGGATGAAACGATTTCCGAGGTCTCCTTCCGGTTTTTATCCTGCAGCTGTTCTTCCGATGTTTCCACTGAAGCAGTGGTCTCTGACCCTTCGGTCTTCCCGCTTGCTTCGACCTTTCTGCCATCCGCATCGGTTACGGTCGTCTCTATCGTCTCCTCACTGCCTGTCACCACAGCACCGTCTTCATTTTCACCTTTCCAGATCTTTTTTGTTTCGGTTGTATCTGTGACCGTTCCGTTTTCATCGGTCCTGCTGCTTTCGCTCACTGTCACCCTGGGATCTGATACCGTTCCTTCTCCGCTCTCCGTTACAGTCACGGCCTGTGTCTCGGAACCGGATTCTCCGTCCGAAGCCACAAGAGATACGATAACCGTCGGTTCCTCTGCCTCCGGAAGCTCTTCGGCATTCGCCGGAAGGCTGAACAGGCTCATTAAAATACTCGCCGTCAATACCAATGCTGTTATTCGGGGGATCTTTTTTTTCATTATCCATAGCTCCTTTCTTTTTTGCTGCAAGCTTCTGTAGCTTATCTTTCTCTCTCCTGGTATCTTGATACGAATTACAGTTTCCGTCACACGGAAAATGCAAAGGGCTTCCCCGCGATCATGATTGATGAGAAGAAGCCCGTTTATCTGGTGTATATGTTGTTTTATAAATAAGTATAACTTATGATTCTCTGCACGTCAACGAAAAATCTGATCTTTCCGCCATGCATTTTCCCCTGTTACCGCTCCTCCCGGAAATATGCCTGTCCAAGGCTTGCCGGGGGCTGATTTTCCCGTTTGTTCCGCATGCTGGTGATCACCAGAACCACCAGGGTCACCACATAAGGGATCATCTTATACAGCTCCTGGAATTCCATGTGATCCATTCCGGTAGGGATATACAGATACAGAATGTAAAGCCCACCGAACAGGAAGGAAGCCAGAATACTGATATTCGGCCGCCAGATGGTGAAGATCACCAGGGCAATCGCCAGCCAGCCTCTGTCTCCGAAGGCATCGTTGGACCAGACGCCGCAGGCGTAGTCCATGACATAATAGAGGCCTCCGAGCCCTGCGATCATGCAGCCGGCACAGGTGGCGATGTATTTGTATTTTGTCACATGGATTCCGGCTGCGTCCGCGGTGTTGGGATTTTCTCCCACGGCCCGCAGATGAAGACCGGTGCGGGTGTGATTCAGGACATAGGATGCCGCCAGGGCAATCAATACTCCCAGGTATGCCAGGAAGCCGTAGGAACAGAACAGCTTTCCGAACCAACCCAGCTTTCCCGCAAAGGGAAGGGATCTGCTGAAATAACCGCTGGTAGCGGTCAGGGCGATGGAAGGCACGTCGCTGGCCACCAGCTTGATCAGGGAGCCGCCGAAGAAATTTCCGAAGCCCACGCCGAAGGTGGTCATGGCAAGGCCGGTCACGTTCTGATTCGCCCTTAAGGTTACCGTCAGGAAGCAGTACAGAAGCCCCATCAGAAGAGA
>JALERW010000088.1 GCA_022763925.1 Lachnospiraceae bacterium | reverse complement strand
GGAGAAATCTTCGAGCTGCAGTTTGAGAAAAAGATACCCAGGCGCAGTATGTGTATTGTCATTGACCGGAAAAACCCGGTATCTCTTGCGGCCAAAAGGCTGCTGGAGCTGCTGCATGTGGAGCTGCTGTGACCGTATGCATGGAAGCAAATGGAAAAACATAAGAAAAACTTATGAACAGCATAAAAAATATTGATTTTACTTATGAAGTGACGTATAGTATACTTATGAAGTAAAAGGGGTTGTTACTTTTACAAAATAACAGGATGCCGGAGCGTTCGAAGGTATCCGTCTAGGAGGAATTTGTAATGGTAAAAGCAGTTGTTGGAGCAAACTGGGGAGATGAAGGAAAAGGCAAGATTACCGATATGCTGGCAGAGACCGCCGATATTATCGTGCGTTATCAGGGAGGAGCCAATGCAGGTCACACGATTGTAAATGACTATGGCAAATTTGCACTGCATACCCTTCCCTCGGGTGTTTTCTATAATCATACCACGAGCGTGATCGGAAACGGCGTTGCCCTGAATGTTCCTGTTTTATTCAAGGAGATCCAGTCCATCGTTTCCAGAGATGTTCCAATGCCGAAGATCCTTGTTTCCGACCGGGCACAGATGGTGATGTCTTACCATGTGCTGTTTGATCAGTATGAGGAGGAGCGTCTGGGAAAGAATTCCTTTGGCTCCACCAAATCAGGGATCGCACCGTTTTATTCAGATAAATATGCCAAGATCGGTTTCCAGGTCAGTGAGCTTTATGATGAGGAAGCCGGTCTGATGGCGAAGGTGAAGAGAATCTGTGAACAGAAGAATGTTCTGCTGGAGCATCTGTATCACAAGCCGCTGCTTGTGCCGGAGGATATTTATGCAGAGCTGATGGAATATAAAGAGATGATCGATCCTTATGTATGCGATGTGTCCGCATACCTGTATGAGGCGCTCAAAGAGAACAAGACGATTCTGCTGGAGGGGCAGCTCGGTTCTCTTAAGGATCCGGACCACGGAATTTATCCGATGGTAACCTCCTCGTCCACCCTTGCCGGTTACGGAGCCATCGGCGCGGGAATCCCTCCGTACGAGATTAAGCAGATCGTGACGGTCTGCAAGGCATACTCCAGTGCAGTGGGAGCAGGCGCCTTTGTCAGCGAGATTTTCGGTGAGGAAGCAGATGAGCTGAGAAGACGCGGAGGTGACGGCGGTGAGTATGGAGCAACCACCGGACGCCCGAGAAGAATGGGCTGGTTCGACTGTGTGGCTTCCAAATATGGCTGCAGAATTCAGGGAACGACCGATGTGGCCTTTACCGTACTGGATGTACTTGGATATCTGGACGAGATTCCGGTATGTGTGGCTTACGATATTGACGGAGAGATCACGACCGATTTTCCTACCACCGCGAAGCTGGAGAAGGCGAAGCCGGTGATTGAAAAGCTTCCGGGATGGAAGTGTGATATCCGCGGAATTAAGAAATATGAGGATCTGCCGGAGAACTGCAGAAACTATATTGAATTTATCGAAAAGCAGATCGGTTTCCCGATTACCATGGTTTCCAACGGACCGGGAAGACATGACATCATTTTCAGATAACGATAAGAGGAGAATCCTGCGGCGCAGGATTCTTTTTTTACAGAAGGAGGAGCCTATGATAAAAAATATTATTTTTGATATCGGACAGGTGCTGGTTACATATGATTGGGAAGGATATCTGAGGGAATTTGGTTTTTCTGAAGAGATGAACCGGACGATCGCAGAGGCCGTGTTTCTGAATGAGGATTGGAAGGAATCGGATCTGGGAGTGCTCACCCGGGAGGAGCTGGCTGATCTGTTTGTACAGAATGCTCCGCATGCAGAGCGTCAGATCCGTGAGGTTTTTGCCGGAGCAGGCAGGACGGTGCGGGAGAGGGATTATCCGGCTCAATGGGTGGAAAGCCTGAAAGCGAGAGGCTTTCATGTGTATTTCCTGTCCAATTATCCTGCCTGGGGATATGAGGATTCCAGAGAGATCCTGGATAAGTTTCTCTCCAAAATGGATGGAGGTGTGTTTTCCTTTGAGGTACATAAGCTGAAGCCGGATGCCGGTATTTACAGGGACCTTCTGGAAAAATATCAGCTGCTTCCAAAAGAGTGCCTCTTTGTGGATGACCGGCCGGAAAACGTGGAAGGAGCGAAGGCTCTGGGAATGGAAGGCATTGTATTTACCGGCTATGAAGAGGTGTCGTCGTCTTTATCTCTCCTGCCGTTCAACAGTCTGTAAATCCATATATAGATGTAAATCAGAGTGGGAATGACAACGGTTGCTCCGAGGGAAGCAAAGAGCCATCGCTGTGCATCGGGAGAGTCAGAAAGAGCGAAGATCAGCGTGAGGGCGTACATGCCCGCGAGAATGATCACTCCGGCCATTGCCAGTATACGTTTCATGTTTTTCATATGTCAGTACTCCTGTGATTTTAAAGGGATTTTCTGTTTAAAGAAAATTATAATGGGGCAGAGGAGAGATTGCAAGGGCTTTCTTGTGAGAGGAAGACGGGGGAATTCCTGCTTTCCATTGGGACATATTTTTGCTATAATATCAGCGTTGGATCAATTAAAACAAGTGATAAGAGGGATGGTTTACAGATGGATGGAAACCGAAGTCCGGTCGGAGTCCTGGATTCCGGCGTCGGTGGTATCAGCGTGCTGCGTGAGCTGGTTCGTGTACTGCCCGGTGAAGATTTTATCTATTACGGAGATTCCGCGAATGCGCCGTACGGAACAAAAACGGCAGAGGAAATTTCTTTTCTTACAAATAAAAGTGCCCGCTTTCTGTTGGACAGAGGGGCCAAGGCGCTGGTCGTAGCGTGCAATACGGCTACCAGTGTCGCAATAAAGGAGCTCAGACAGACCTATGAAAGTCTTCCGATCATCGGTATTGAACCGGCATTGAAGCCGGCAGTGCTGGCCAAGGAGCATTCCAGGATCCTGGTGATGGCAACGCCCATGACACTTATGCAGGAAAAATTCGGCAGTCTGATGCATTCCTATGAGTCAGAGGCCGAGATCATCAAGGTGCCCTGCCCGGGGCTGGTGGAGCTGATTGAAGAGGGAATACTGGAGGGAGAGCCGATTGAGCGGTATCTTCGGCAGTTGTTTTTGCCCTGTCATACCGAACAGGTGGATGCGGTTGTGCTGGGCTGCACCCATTATCCGCTGATCCGGCCGTCCATTGCGAAGGTGCTTCCGGCAAAGGTCCGGATCTACGACGGGGGAAACGGTACGGCAAGGGAAACCAGGCGCAGACTGGAGGCGGCAGGTCTTCTGTCTGTCAAGACCTTTGGCGGAACGGTGGAATTTTATAACAGCAGGGAAACGAAGGAGATGCTTTCTCTGTGCAGGAAGCTGATGGGTATTTGAGATTATCCGGAAAGAAGTGACATGGATGAGCAGAACTGAGAAATTTAAAATGGAGCGGGAGGGGCTTGTAAAGCCGGGAGACGAGGTGCATATCACGGAGCATAAGTCCGGCCTGTATGCGTATATCATTGAGCCTGCGGTGGCCATGTCCGGCTGCTATCAGTTTCGGGACCGGATTTTAAGCCGCACGGGTAAGGTTGTGAAGGTGGAGACTCTGGAGAGCGGCTGGATGGTCTATGTGGAATTCGAGAACTGATATTAAGAGAGAAGGATCATCGTGAATATCGTTATAAGGGGACAGTTCCGGATACAAAAAGGGGACCGTCCCTTTTTGTATCCGGAACTGTCCCCTGTAACAGACCATGTGCTATCTTCCGCAGCATTTTTTGTATTTCTTTCCGCTTCCGCACGGACACGGATCGTTTCTGCCGATCTTGGCTCCCTTGATGATGGTGCCGGATTTCTTCTGCTCCAGATAGAGCTCCTTCTGGCGCTCCCTGGTAAAGATTTCATCCCACTGGGGGAGCTCGTATAACCAGTCTGCCTTTGCATCCACCATGTTTTTATAAAGCTTTTCCTTATCGAAAATAAGGTTTACCTCGGTGTCCTCCTCCATCTCTTCGATCGGGTTGGGCTCCA
>JALERW010000059.1 GCA_022763925.1 Lachnospiraceae bacterium | reverse complement strand
ATGTTTGAAAGAGTAAAAAGGGAAGAAGTGCCCGAAGTGCTGGATTATTTTACGCAGGATCGAAAAAACTGCCTGTACAGCCTGATTGATCTGAAAAAGTACGGGATCGACAATCCGAATCTTGTTTTATATGTGGACAGGGATGCCTTCGGAGCGATCCGATGTGTGCTGACCTGTTATTTCGGCGGAGCGAATGTGTTTTCCTGCAAAGATGCGCTGGATGAAAAAGAGACCGCCCGTATGCTTAAGAAGCTCGCCCCCTCCATGATCAACGCACCGGATACGACCATCCGGCTGCTGCGCCCTTTGCTGGACTCGGAAGACACACACAGCTGTTATGAGTATGAACAGGGCTATGTGACGGAGTATTGCAAAGACCTTGGGAAAGAGACGGATTTTCCGGAGGTGGAAGAGGCCGGGGAGGAGGATCTTTTGGAGATTGCCCGTCTGATCTGTACCGATGAAGGCCTGGGAGGGACTTATGAGCCGGAAAGCTTTGCGGCACAGCTGCTGGAGCGCAGAAGGGACGGGTTCGGGAGAAATTATTGCATACGAAAAGAAGGAAAAATTGTATGTCATGCGGGGACCTATGCGGAGGTGGATGACCTGGCTGTGGTGAGCGGGGTCATTACGGCCGAAGATTTCCGTGGACAAAATCTGGCATATAAGGTAGTATCTAAGTTAAGCAGACAGCTGACGGCAGAGGGAAAGCTGCCCTGTCTCTTCTATTATACGAAAAGTGCAGCAAGGCTGTATGAGAAGGTCGGATTTGCGTTGGGGACTCCCTGGGCGAAGCTGATCAGAAAGCAGGGATAACATGTATTACGTTAATGAACATATCAAAAATTGTGTCCGTATTTTCCCGGAGCAGGGCAGAAGAGATTATCTGAGACTGGATATGAATGAGAATCCGGAGGGCCTTCCAAAGAAATTTGTGGAGGAAGTGCTTTCGGAGATCACTCCGGAATATCTGGCGACCTATCCTGAGCCGGATGTATTTATGAAAAAGTATGCGGATTATCTGGGCGTTCTTCCGGATAATCTGTGTCTGACCAACGGCTCGGTGATGGCGATCCGGTATATTATGGAGACCTTTGTGGAAAAGGGAAAGAAGGTGGTCACGGTAGCTCCGTCCTTTGAGATGTACTGGGTGACCTGTGCCATGCTTGGCCTTGAGCATGTGGGGATCGATTATGATGAGAATCTGAATATAAAGGTATCGGATATTCTGGATGCCATGGATGCGGACACGGATCTGGTGGTACTGTTAAATCCCAACAATCCCATCGGGAATGTGTATTCACAGGAGGAGGTCCGCTCGGTGATCGAAAAGGCACAGCAGGTGGGAGCGATCGTGCTTCTGGATGAGGCCTACCATTATTTCTGTCCGAATACCTTCCTGGGATTCATCGGAGAGTATGACAATGTGATTCTGCTGCGCACATTTTCCAAGCTCTGCTCTATTGCCGGTCTTCGGCTTGGCATTGCGGTTTCCAACCCGGAGATTATCCATTACATCCGAAAATCCATTCCGGGGTTTGAGGTGAATACGGTGGCTCTGCTTTTTGCAGAGCGTATCGTGGATCATCCGGAGCTGTTTGATGAGCTGACCGCCATCGAGCAGGAGGGACGCTCTTATACGAAGGAAGTGCTGGAGCAGCACGGATATTGCTGTGATTTCCAGCAGGGAAATTTCTTCTTTGTAATTCCGAAGACGGATCCTTTTGAGCTGGAGAAGAAGATGCGGGAGAAAAAAATTCTGATCAAAACATTCCGAAAGGATCTGCTGAAAAAATATATCCGGGTTTCCATTGGCTCAAAACAGGTCATGCAGCAGTTCCTGGATGCCTTCCTTGAACTGGATGGGAATGAATAGCCGGAACTTAAGGGGAAAGCTTCAGAAAATCAAAAAACAGGGGGTTTGTTGATGAAAGCAGTATTGATGGCAGCCGGTGTGGGAAGCCGGATCAGCCGCGAGGTGAAAAAACCAAAGAGTCTTCTGGATATCGGAAACGGAGAGGTGCTTCTGCGCTATACGGTAAAGCTTCTGAAACGTCACGGCATTGATGTGACCATCGTAGTCGGTTATCAGAAAGAGCTGTTCTATGAGGCACTGAAGGATCTTGATGTGACATTTGTAGTGAATCCCTTTTATCGGGTATCCAACAGTATTGCTTCCCTTTGGTTTGCCAGGGATCTTCTGGATACCGGAGAGGATTATCTGTTTGGGAATGCGGATGTTTTCCTGGAGGAGGAGATCCTGGAGCGTATCCTGGCATCCGGGGAGGACATTACGATGTTGGCAGATTACCGGAAAATCGAGACCGGAGACTACTTTTTCCACTGCGAGAACGGACTGGTTCGCAAATACGGCAAGGAGCTTCCCGTGAGTGAACGCACGTGTGAATATGTGGGCTTCGCCAAGGTGGGAAGGAACTATATGCCCCATTTTGTGGAGGTCATGAAGGAAATGGTGGATACGGAGCAGTATTCCACCTGGTGGGAGACCATTCTCTATTCTCACTGTGATGAATTCCCTATCCATACGCTGGATGTGGCTCCGTATTTCTGGTCTGAGATCGATTATATTGAGGATTATGAGCGAATTGTTGACTACGTCAAAGGATAAAAAAGAGGGGCTGCCGCACAGAAGCTTGTGAGGCGGCCCCTTGGATGCGAAGCGGGGATTAAAAAGAGCGAATCGGAAAGGAGAAGAAACATATGAAAGAAGCGATCATCAGGGTGTGTCATAAAATTTTTCTGCCTCCTTATGAAAATAAAATGAGAAAGAACCTGAAAAATAAGGATTTTACGTTCCTTGCGTCCAACTGTACGGCGGGAATCATATATCATCGCCTGGGGATGAAATTTCTCTCTCCCACGATCAACATGTTTATCTGGCAGGATGATTTCCTGAAATTTGTACTGGATCTTCCCCACTATCTGGATCAGAAGCTGCGTTTTATTGAGACGGATGAAGGGTATCCGGTGGCTATGCTGGACGATATCAAGCTTTATTTCAACCATTATAAGACCAATGAAGAGGCCGAGGAAAAATGGGAGGAGCGCAAAAAGCGCATGAACATGGATAATCTGTTTATTCTCATGTGTGACCGGGACGGGATCACGGATGAGGACATGTTAAGGCTCAATGAAGTGAAGTGCCGCAATAAGGTGGTGCTCACGGCCAAAGAGCATCCGGCGGTGGATTTTGCATTCCAGCTTCCGGAATATGCCAATGAAGACTATGTGGGATATTATCTGGGCAAGAATGCCATTACAGATAAAACGGTGGTGGAAAAGCATTTTGATTTTGTGAAATGGCTGAACGGAGAACCGCCGAAGAATTGCAGAATCTGAACAGGAGAGATGACATGGAGAAATGGAAACGCTGGATCCGGGAGGATCTTGGGAGCCTGGGAGGTGCCATGGCGCTTCTCGGAGGATTGATTTACGGGATCCTTTTCTGGTTTGGATATAATCTGACCTATTATAATACCATCCTGCCGGAGGGGAATTTCTGGAAGCTTGCCGCACAGATTCTTGTGACGGGAGCAGCAGGGGCGGCACTGCTTGTCCTTTTGTTTCGGCTGCTTTCCGGACGGGGAGACTGCCGAAAGGGACGCTTACGGGCATTCTGTGAGTCATTTGCAGGGAAAAAGTATGCCTTTTTTGTTATATGGGGGATCATTTTCCTGTGCTGGATCCCGTTCTGGCTGAGTTCCTATCCCGGCATTTTTTCTTATGACAGCAATCTGCAGTTTAACTGGTATTTTACCGATTACCGGTCCGCGCATCATCCGCTGGTTCATACCTGGATGCTGGGAGGGCTTGTGGATCTGGGACACCATCTGTTTGGAAGCTACCAGGCAGGGGCGGTGCTCTATGCCCTGACACAGATGCTGATCATGTCTTTTTTGTTTGCCGGGATCTGTATTTATCTGGCAAGACATCGTGCCCCCGCCTGGATCTGTATCGGAAGCGTGATATTTTACGGGATCTATCCGGCCAATGCGTACCTGTGCATGACGGCAACAAAGGACAGTATTTTTTCTGCTCTGTTCGGATTTTATATGGCGCAGCTTCTGGCAGCCCATCTTCATCCGGAGGAGTTTTTCCGTTCCGGGCGTCGGCTTATCACGCTGATGGCTTCGTCCTTTCTGATGATGATCCTGAGAAATAATATGATGTATATGATCCTGATCGGGGCTCCGTTTTTTGTGATATGGTACCGGAAGCACTGGAAAGCGGCTCTTCTTACGGTGGTGCTCCCTCTGCTGCTCCTGAAAATTTATACCGGGCCGGTATACGATGCCCTGGGGGTAGAACGGGTAGATGCCAGGGAAGCCTATAATGCGATTATTCAGACGATTTCCAGGACGTATAATCTGGCCCCGGAGGATTTTTCAAAGGAGGAGAAGGAGCTTCTGTTTGAGGTTATTCCGAAGGACTATATTGTCCGCTATGTGCCGCATAAGGGAGATGAGGTGCGCTGGGGCTTTGATACCCGGGCCTTCAATGAGAATAAAGCGGAATTCTTTAAGCTGTGGATCACCAAGGGGCTGTCGCATCCGCTGATGTATATAGACGGTTTCCTGTCCACGACCTTTGGCCTGTGGTATCCGTGGGATATTCTCCCGGATGACACCACGATACGGGTGTATGTGGAATATTTCTTTGGAACGGAAACCCAGGAGCTTCTGAATATCCG
>JALERW010000056.1 GCA_022763925.1 Lachnospiraceae bacterium | reverse complement strand
TTCAAGATGACCTATGTGACCTGGGTCGGATGTGCACCGTTATTTATCGCACAGGAAAAAGGCTTTTTTGAGGAGCACGGAATTAAGCCGGAGCTGATCCTCAATGAGGACGAGAGCTCCGGGGCATCTTTGCTTTACAGTAATTCTGTTCAGGCGGGAAGCTGCGTTATGGATAAGGTTGTATTGAATTATGCCAACGGGTCCGAGCAGAAGATTGCCCTGATCTTTGATGAATCCACCGGTGGAGACGGTATCATCGCTTCGGAAGAGATTCAGTCGGTAGAAGATCTGAAGGGTAAGAAGGTGGGCATCGATTTTGCATCCACAGAATATTTCTTCCTTCACAAAATACTGATGGATCACGGAATGACCTTTGACGATCTGGATCTGCAGGATATGGATGCATCTTCTGCAGGAGCATCCTTTATTGCAGGAGATCTGGATGCGGCAGTTGTATGGGAGCCCTGGCTTACCAATGCATCTCAGAGAGACGGAGGACATGTGCTGGTATCCAGTGCAGATTATCCTCGGGTAATCATGGACAGCCTGACAGTCAGCAGGCAGTTTGCCGAGGAACAGCCGGAGGCTATTGAGGCATTGAAGGAAGCATGGTGTGATGCTATAGATTATTACAATGAGAATCCTGAAGAATGCGTAGAGATCATGGCCAGAGGACTGGATCTTACGGTAGAAGATATGGAGGGCATGCTGCCAAGTGTAACCTTCATGGGAAGAGAAGAGAATGCAGAATTCTTCAATAAGGCCAACGAAGAGACTGTTTACAGCATTGCACAGGATATGGCGGATTTCTGGGCAGATATCAATCCGGATGTTCCGGCAGATCTGGATCTTACAGATCTGATCGTAGAATAGTATCGCAGGTGATGCAATGCCGCATATAAAGAAATGACAGGGAATAGCAAAATGCAGACAAAGGGATCTTCTGTCTGCATTTTGCATGGAAAGCGAAGGGGATAAAAATG
The DNA here is from genome assembly GCA_022763925.1 of Lachnospiraceae bacterium. Classification (GTDB taxonomy): domain Bacteria; phylum Bacillota; class Clostridia; order Lachnospirales; family Lachnospiraceae; genus JAGTTR01. The sequence continues at coordinate 9,743 of JALERW010000056.1, read as the reverse complement.
AAGTATGACTGCCTTTATCTGGGAAAGCTGTATACGATGAACCGGAAAATGCCGATTGCGGGAGCAATGGGCGTGAAGGATGGAAAGATCACATATGTGGAGACGAGAGCAGAGGGAGAGGCCATGAAGGTGCTCTCAGAAAGGGTGTATGACCTGAAGGATCGGGTATTGTTTCCCGGTTTCCTGGATACACACGTGCATGTCATGCCTTCCGGTATCCTGATGAAGGGCTGTGATGTGTCCGGGGCAAAAAATATTGCTGAGATACAGGAAATGGTCCGGGCATATGCCAAAACAATTCCCGAGGGAGAATGGGTCTATGCGACACATTTTCAGGATAAGAAGATCGAGGAAAAGAGATTCCTGAACCGGGAGGAGCTGGATGCCATCTCCACCAGACATCCGGTATTTTTGTATCACAATGACTGTCATCCGTACGCGTTTAACTCCATGGCGATCGATATCCTGGGACTTTCCGCAGATAAGGAGGGTGTGCTTTCGGATGAAACAGGAAGACCGAACGGAATGGTGGTGGATCCGGCCTGCGCGGATGTGGGAGAGCAGGCCTTTGCCCTTCTTGGTGATCGCGAGTTTGTGGAAGGCTTCCGCCGTCTGGAAAATTATGCACTGCAGAACGGTGTGACGACCATATTTGCCAAGGAATATCTGTTTGCGCTGAAAGCCATTCTGAAGGAGCGGGATACTTATAAGACAACGATCAAGCCCATGATGCGCACCCCTGGCGGCTGTGAGGATCACCGGGATCTGGATGCCCTGCTCTGTGATCCTGATCTGGCGAAGGAGACTACGGTATGTACCTTTATTGACGGTGCATTTGACGGCTGGAGCGCGTCCAATTTTGAACCGTATGAAGGACAGCCGGATAATTTCGGCATCCTGTACAATACAGAGGAGGAATTATACCGGTTCCTGAAAAAGGTTCATGATCACGGTATGCAGTATTCCTGCCATGCCATCGGAGATTATGCCATTGAGCGCTTTCTGGATGTGACTGAGCGGATCCTTGAGGAATCTCCGAGAAAGGATCACAGACACCGGATCGAGCATTTTGAGATGCCGACGAAATATCAGATCAAGCGGGCCGCAAAGGCTGGAGTCGCCCTTGGTATGCAGCCGCTGCTCCTGGAGGTATGCGAGGGTATGGATATGGAGGGATACCGGATCTTTGTGGGAGATCGGGTGAAACGCTGCAGTCCTTACCGGAGTATTCTGGATGAAGGGGTTCTGGTCGGGGGCGGCTCGGACTTTTCTGTTACTCCGATGAAGCCTCTGCATGCCATCTGCATTGCCATGCAGCACCCGGTGGAATCCGAGCGGATCTCCTTACGGGAAGGACTGGAAATGTATACGGTAAACGCTGCAAAGCTGGGATTTCTGGAGAATCGAAAGGGCATGCTTCGGGAGGGCCTGGATGCGGATTTTGTGGTATTGGAGAAAAATCCTTATGCGGTTCCCACCCGGGAGCTGTCGGATATAAAGGTGGCAGCCACGGTGACAGGGGGAACGGTTGTATACGGAAGTCTTAAGGAGCTGGAAGCAGGAGGAAGCTATGAATAAGAAAAAAAATATATTTGGCAATTACCGGTATCTTTCCGTGCTTTCTCTGGCGGCAATTCTGATTCTGTGGTGCGGCCTTACCTACGGAGGCGTACTGGACAAGATTTTTCTTCCGAAGCCTACGGCGGTGATACAGGCGATCATTTCCATGTATCATGACGGAACCCTCTTTCAGAATATCGTAAGCTCCATGCGAAGAGTTCTGGTCGGCTGGGGCTGGTCGGCAGTGGCGGCGCTTCCCATCGGTCTTGCGATGGTGATGTCCAAAAAGTTCAGTGCCATCATACAGCCGGTCATAGAATTTGTACGTTATCTCCCGATCGTTGCCCTGGTGCCGCTGACGGTTCTGTACCTGGGACTGGGAGAAACCGAAAAATACACGATCATCTTCATTGGTACTTTTTTTCAGCTGGTGCTGATGGTGGGAGACACCATTTCTTCCGTGGATAAAAATCTCATCAACGCAGCCAAAACGCTTGGAGCAAAGAAATGGCAGACCTATGTATGGGTGATTTTCCCGGCATGTCTTCCGGGACTTCTGGATGCGTTCCGTGTGACGATCGGCTGGGCATGGACCTATCTGGTGGCCGCGGAAATGGTTGCTTCGGATTCCGGCCTGGGCTATCTGATCATAAAATCCCAGAGATTCCTGGCGACGGATGTGATCTTTGCCGGACTGATTCTGATTGGGGCCATTGGTCTTTTGACGGATATGTTCTTCCGTCTGCTGACCCGGATCATTGTTCCCTGGCATGAAAGATTGGGTGATTGATATGGCAGCAGAAAAACTTACGATAACAAATTTGAATAAAATTTTTGTAAATGCAAACGGAACAGAGGTACAGGCGCTGAAGGATATTCAGCTTACCGTCCATGAAAAGGAGCTCTGCATGCTCGTTGGACCTTCCGGCTGCGGGAAAAGCACCCTTTTGAATATTGTCGGCGGACTGGAGACGGCCACTTCGGGAGAAATCTGTGTGGACGGACACCATGTGACAGGACCCGGGGCAGACCGGGGAATGGTTTTTCAGGGCTACAGTCTGTTCCCGTGGCTGACTGTGCGGGAAAATATTCAGTTCGGACTTCGTGTGAAGGGCCTTCCCAAATCCAGACAGAAGGAAATTGCGGATAAGTTCATTGAACTGGTGGGACTGAAGGATTTTGCGGATGCGCTCCCGAAAACCTTATCCGGAGGCATGAAGCAGCAGGTGGCAATTGCGCGGACGCTTGCCAATGAGCCTTCCCTTCTTCTGATGGACGAGCCCTTTGGGGCCCTGGATGCGCAGACCCGCCTGATCATGCAGGAGCTTCTTGTGGATATCCGTCAGAAAATGGAGACGACGATCCTGTTTATTACCCATGATATTGATGAGGCGCTTCTTTTGGGAGACAATATTTATGTGATGTCCCGCCGGCCGGGCTCCATCCGGGAGCAGATATCGATTTCCTATGAGGGCAAGCGGGATCACAATACACTGCTCCGTCCGGATTTCATTGAAAACAAGAGAAAAATCATGGAAATGCTCTGGCAGGATTCATCAGATGCGGCAAATGGAAAATAGAAAAGGCAGTCATTTCAAGCTGCCGGAACGGTTGATCAGCAGCCGGAAGTTCTGAGTGTTCAGGATTTCCGGCTGTTTTGTCTGTCCTACCGATGCTGACATGAAACGTGACAAACGGATTGTCATTGACAAAGGCGGCAAAACGAAGACTTTTAGGGATACTTTTGGTACGATAAAACTGCGTTTTATAGGTTTTATTGATATATTATCAATAACCAACGGCAAAAGGGATGAAACGGAGGGAATATTACATGAGCGTTTTTGTTCAGCTGCTCACACGAAGCCTTGAGACAGGCAGTATATATGCTCTTATGGCTTTGGGTATCATTATTATCTTCAGAACAAGCTACCTGGTACATTTTGCACAGGGTACCATGGGCATGTTCTGCACCTACATGGTGACTGTATTTTTGAAAACCATGTCTTTTATTCCGTCAGTATTCTGCGGAGTGCTAAGTGCGGTCGTATTGGGAATGCTGGTTGATGTCCTGATTATCCGCCGGGCAAATGGGGTGTCCCACACAGGAAAGCAGATCATAACCTTTGGTCTGGTCATGATCTTCCTGGGAATTGCTCCGACGATTTTCGGGGTTGATCCTATTACCATGCCCCAGTTCATTAATTCCGGTGATCTGAATATTCTCGGAGCAACGATTTCCTATAATGGATTATTTAATATTGCGTTTGTGCTGGTGGTTATGCTGGTACTGTTCTATATTCTGCAGAAGACGAAATTCGGTCTGGCGATCCGTGCTACCTCTGCAAATGAGGCAACCGCAAGAATTTTTGGAATCAAGACCAAGAATGTGACTATGTTTTCCTGGGCACTGGGCGGAGTTCTGGGATGTCTGGTGGGAGTCATGATCGCTCCTTCTTCTGCAGTTACGACTTTCGTGCTGGATTCGGTGTTCAATGCTGCGTGTATCGCCTGTATCTTCGGTGGCTTCCAGACTTTCGTCGGACCGGTGATCGGAGCGTATCTTCTGGGTGTTCTGAAAAATCTGACAGTATATTATGTATCCTCTGTCTGGGGTGAGCAGATCGTATATGTCCTGATTCTTCTGTTCATTGTGGTTCGTCCCAACGGTCTGATCGGCAAGAAACTGGTCAAGAAAGTGTAGGAGGTACCGGAAATGAATGCAAAAGCAATTATAAAAGACAGAAGATTCCAATATATTATTTTCGGCCTGATCCTGGCACTGGTCCCGGTGATCCAGAAAGCGGGTATGATGAAGACATCTACCGTTCTGATCCTGGGAAGCGTGCTGATTTACTCCATCGGAACCATCGGCCTGGATGTACTTCTCGGAGACTCGGGTCTGATTTCTCTTGGAACCGCAGGCTTCATGGGGCTGGCAGCTTATGTCAGTGCTTATTGTACAACGGTGAAAGGGCTTCCTTTTGAAGTGGGAGCGATTCTTGCGGTTGGGATCACAGTTGTGATCGGCGCACTTGTCGGTCTGATTTCTCTGCGAATTCAGGGCATCTATCTCGCAATCGCAACACTGATTATTGCGGAGATCCTCCTTAAGACTTTTAAGGAGCTGGTCTGGTTTACCAACAGCTACTCCGGCCAGAAGGTGGCTTATCCCAAACTGCTGGGGATCTTCCAGCTGGATCGGAACTCCATGTATCTCTTTGTGGTTGTTGTGTTGATTTTCCTTATGATCATCACTGAAAATATGAAGAACAGCCGCTCCGGAAGAGCGCTGAATGCGATCCGCAGAAGTGAAGTGGCAGCTCAGGCCATGGGCGTAAACTTATTAAAGACAAGAATGATCGCATTTATGTACGCAACTACCTTTGCTGCTATTGCGGGTGTGCTTTACGGAGGTCTGGTCAATTTTGTATATCCCAGCACATGGATATTGTCTCTTTCCCTGTATTTTATGGCAGCAGTAGTTATTGGGGGGAACCGATCCATTCCGGGAAATATATTGGGTTCCTTTGTTGTATTCGGACTGCCGGATCTGGTACTTAAGAAGCTTCCGGTGGTCAGTGAGATGAGCGGATTTACCATGATCTTCACCGGCGTCCTTATCATTCTGATCGTACTCAAATATCCCAATGGCCTGATCCATTTGCCGGTACAGGTTATCAGCTGTCTAAAGAAGGGATCATCAAGGAAAGGTGGTGAGGGCATCCATGAATAATTCGGATTACGCACTGGAAATTAAAAATCTGTCCATCAGCTTCGGCGGATTAAAGGCGGTAAATGACCTGTCTTTCTACATAAAGAAAAAAGAAATCTTTGGTCTGATCGGCCCGAATGGAGCAGGTAAGACTACCGTATTCAACTGTATTACGCAGTTCTATATACCGGATACCGGAGAGGTGCTTTTCTCTACGAATAAAGGTACAGTGGAAAATCTGGTGGGGCAGAAGGTTCACAATATTATTCGCAAGGGATTGGTTCGAACCTTCCAGAATGTGGAGTATGTGGGAGATTTGTCGCTGATTGATAATGTCAAGATCGGTGCCACGGATCAGTTTACCTCCAATTTCTTCGGAAGCCTGTTCTGCTCCAAAAAGTCCCGGAGAGAAGAGGCGAGAGCAGAAGAGGATGCAATAAAATATATGAAATATATGGGCATCGAGAGCTTTAAGGATATGATGGCGGATTCGGTCCCCTTTGGAGTTCTGAAGAAAATGGAGCTGGCAAGAGCGCTGATGAGCAATCCCACGCTTCTGATCCTGGATGAGCCTGCCGCAGGCCTCAACGATCAGGAGACAGAAGAACTGGCACATACCATTCATCAGATCCGGGATGATTTCGGATGCACGATCCTTCTGGTTGAGCATGATATGCCGCTGGTCATGGGTATTTGTGATCGGATCTGCGCAATTAATTTCGGTCAGTTCCTTGCATGCGGGACACCGGAAGTGATTCAGAAGGACAGGAGTGTGCAGGAGGCATATCTTGGTGTGAGCGAGGAGGAGGATCATGAGTAATATTGCATTATCCATCAGGGATCTGAAGATCCGCTACGGAGCTATTGAGGCGGTAAAAGGGGTATCCATCGATGTGGAGGAGGGCTCTGCCATCGCGATCGTAGGTGCGAACGGTGCGGGGAAATCTTCGATCATCCGTGCGATCAGCGGACTGGTTCCCGCATCTTCCGGAAGCATTGAATTTTTCGGTGAAAATATTACCAGGTATCCGGCAGAGAAGATCACAACACTGGGGTTGAGCCAGAGCCCGGAGGGAAGACAGATTTTTCCGCTGATGACAGTGGAGGAAAATCTTCAGGTAGGAGCATTCTGCCTGAAAAATAAGAAGCAGGTTGCGGAAAACTTTGAGAAGGCTTACAGCTATTTTCCTATTTTAAAGGAACGCCGCAAACAGATCGCAGGAACCATGTCCGGAGGCGAGCTTCAGATGCTGGCCATCGCAAGAGCGCTGATGAGCAGCCCCAAGGTTATTCTGTTTGATGAGCCTTCCTTAGGTCTGGCTCCGCTGATCGTTCAGGAAATGTTCCGCGTGATTAAGGAGATCAAGGATGCGGGAACTACGATCGTTCTTGTAGAACAGAATGCGGTGCAGAGCTTGAAGACCGTCGATTACGGCTATGTAATGGCCCAGGGCACCATCAAGATGCAGGGCCCTGCCCGGGAATTGCTTAAGGACAGCGCAGTTCTGGATGCATATCTTGGAGTCAAATCCTGATAAAGATATCATGGCGGCAGGGCCGCCTGGATATAAAAAAGAAAATGAGAAAGGGATAGGAGGATATTTGTTATGAAAAACATGAATATCAAAAAACTCACAGCAATCGTTTTGTCTGCAGCAATGGTTTTGTCCATGGCAGCCTGCGGATCAGGCAGTTCCAATGAGACTGCTTCTGACAATGCCGCGGCAGAGGAGAGCGAGTCCGGAATCAAGGTACAGGGTGTTTCGGATGACGAGATCACCGTCTACAACTCTTCCGCAGTATCCGGCGCATTTGCAGCAACAGGAGCTCCGATCAATGTCGGAATTCAGGCTTATTTTGACATGGTAAACGAGAACGGCGGAATCGACGGCCGTAAGATCACCTTCCTTCATACCGATGATGAATATGATCCGGTTAAGGGTAAGGCTGCATTCGAAGAATATGCTTACAATGAGGGTGTATTTGCAGTAGTTGGTATGTTCGGATCCGGTGTTACCCAGGCCTGCCTGGATGGAATCAAGGAGCTTGGAATTCCGGCCGTATATTTTGCAACCGGTATTAAGGATCTCTACAATGACAGTGCCACGACAACTGCGGACGGTTCTTCTGTATTCCCGGTACAGCCTATTTACCTGACAGAGGGTAAGATCATGGTTGCTGATGCAAAAGCATATTTCGATGCTTCTTCCGTTGGCATTATCTATACCAGCGACGATACCGGAATGGATATTGTTGAAGGTGTGAAAGCGCAGGCGGCAGATCTTGGAATGGAAGTATATGCAGAACAGGTTGCAGCCCAGGCTGAGGATGTTTCCGCAGCAGTTACCGCCGTATTAAAGAACAGCCCGGACTATGTGATCATCGCAGCAGCTCAGGCAACCTTCCCGACCATCGCTAAGGAACTGGCTGCCCAGGGAAATACTGCACCGGCTATGACTACTTATATTAACGGTGTTTACAGCATGTGCGAGCAGGTTTATGCAACGATCAACGGACAGTATGATCTGTACTGCACCGCATGGCTGGATTACAGCGGAGCCGATGAGTATGCAGCATGGCAGGAAGCTTCACAGTATCTGGGAGAAGAGTATGCACTGAACGGATATGCGCACTGCGGATGGATTGCCGCAAGCGTATTCTGTGAGGGCTTAAGAAGACTGGAAGGTAAGGAAGTTACCTGGGAGAACTACATCGCTGCTCTGGAAGAAGCTCCGATCAAGAATCCGTTCGGAGGAACTCTGGATTTCGCCAATGGACAGAGAATGGGTACCACAGCTATGTATGTAGTTAAGGCAAATATTGATGCAGCAACCGGAACCGGATGGGAGACTTATCAGCCGATGGCAACATTAGACGAAGTTCTTGCAATGATTAAATAATCTGAATGCATGATCAGGGGAGGAATGGATGACACAGGGGCACATTCCTCCCTGTGAAAAATATGCATGATTTTTATGGATCATGCATCGATGGTAGGTGAAAGGATGCTAACAAAAAAACAGATTTTTGAATGTGATCATTTTCGGCTGGAATGCGGGAAAGAAATTTCTCTCAGGCTGGGATATGAGACTTACGGACAGCTTAATCCGAAGAAGGACAACTGCATTCTTGTTTCCCATTATTTTACAGCCAGCAGCCATGCGGCCGGTAAATATACGGAAGAAGATGCCCAGGCCGGATACTGGGATGATCTGATCGGACCAGGCAAAGCAGTAGATACGGATAAATATTTTGTGATATCCTGCGATAATCTCTGTAATATCCAGACAAAAAATCCTTATGTAATTACGACCGGACCTGCCAGCATTGATCCGGCAACAGATAAACCCTACGGGCTGACCTTCCCGGTGGTATCCTCAAAAGATCTGGCATACAGTCAGAAGAAGCTGCTGGAATCTCTGGGAATCACTCATCTGGCAGCGGCCATGGGGCCATCCCTTGGAGGAATGACTGCTATGCAGCTGGCGATTCATGAGCCGGATTATGTGGATAAACTGATCGGTGTAGTGACTGCACCGTACAATTACATCGGTCCTTCCTTCCAGTATGCTGTGTGGGATGCGGCAAAGTCTGATCCGAACTTTAATGACGGAAATTACTATGGCGGGCCGCAGCCGGATAAAGCAATGGTGACTCTTTGCAAAAACCTGATGACCACCATTTATTCTCAGGATTATCTGGAGAAGCTTTTCCCCAGGGATTATACAGATGAAAGTCCTTATCGGGATATCTTTGCAGTCACCTGTTATGATAAGCGGTTAGAGCAATTTGGAAAAGTTATGGCATCTACCATGGATGTTAACAGCTGGATCTATGCGTCCCGTATCACCATGAACCATGATATCCGTCATGGGTTCAGGGATCTTTCAGATGCAGTCAGGAGAATCAGGGCAAAGGTGCTCCTTATTTCCAATAAGCAGGATATGCTGGAGAATTATCATTCCGCCGAGCGGATGATTGAAGAGATTAACCGGACGGGCGGCAGCGGAAAATTCATTCTTATGGATGACGAGCTGGGACATATGACAGGCATCATGAAATCCAAACTCTTTGCAGAAGATGTAAAAGAATTTTTGGAGAAAGCTTAGAGGGAAAATGATATGATTGTAGAAAAGAAAATTTTTCAGATTCCGTCTTTTACGTTTCAGAACGGAAGGACACTGCCGGTTACCATAGGCTATGAAACCTACGGGAACCTGTCGCCTGAAAAGGATAACGTTATTCTTGTAGTACATTACTTTTCGGCCAGCAGTCACTGCGCCGGCAAGTATACAGAAGAGGATGCTCTTTCCGGCTTCTGGGATGGACTGATCGGGCCAGGCAAAGCGGTTGACACGGACAAATATTTTGTTGTATGTGCAGACAATCTCTGCAATTGTGGGGTAAAAAATCCCATGATCCACACAACCGGGCCCATGACCATTAATCCGGATACCGGAAAATATTATGG
>JALERW010000046.1 GCA_022763925.1 Lachnospiraceae bacterium | reverse complement strand
ATTTACCGTATCATAGCCGAAGGAGGAGAGCTGACTGGCGATGGCAAGGAATTCATCTGCCTTATTTGTGAGGATCTGAGGAATGACCGTCATCCCCTCATTATGCTCCGGCAGAATCTCGTCCCGCTCCCGGCGGTTCAGCCTGCGGCTGGAGATGAAGGGGGTGAAATATTTATCAAAAGCTCTGAAATATTTTTGGTAGGTGCTTCGGAAAATATAAGTGGTAAGTCCCTCCATGGGGGCAAGATAATATTGCATGGGATGATCTCCTTTCCTGTCCGGAAGAAATGGTTTTAATTTTTTCCATTATATAAGAGATATCGGGGAACGGCAAGTACGGAAGAGAGAATTATTTAAGCTCCAGACCTAAACCCTGATGATATCATTCCACACATGGATGAGCGTATCGGCAGCGGAGATGGCTTTGTCCTTAAAAATCACGGGCCCATCATTGGAGGGAAGACGATCATGGATGCGTTTTATGGAATCGAAGAACTGGAAGAAAGTGCGAAAATGGCATGGTATCTGAGGAAAGAACCCGATGATGTCTATGACCGGATAGGAAAATAGTTAAAAAGGGACAGTCTCCAATTTCACAAAAAGGGACTATCCCTTTTTTATAATTGCTTTTGTGAGAAAATTTCAGTAAGATAAGACCAGAAAAGTATTAGCGTGAAAGAAATAATAACGGAGGAACGGAAATGAAAATCAATACAATTGCAGTTATGGGCGCCGGAGCAGTGGGAGGATACCTGATCTGGGGATATGCAAAGAAATACGGAGAGAATCTGTGGGTTATCGGAAAGGGGGAAAGGGGAGACCGCCTGAAAAGAGACGGGCTCGTGATCAATGACTGCCATTTTTCCCTGAATGTAAAAACACCGGAGATGGCCAGGGGAGTGGATCTTTTGTTTGTGACTACAAAATATGACGGATTAAAGGCATCTCTGGAAGATATTGCGGCCATTGCGGATGAGCATACGATCGTGATAAGTCTTTTGAATGGGGTGGATTCTGAAGAAATCATAGCAGGGCGAATCGGGGAAGAGCATCTTCTGTACTCTGTTATTAAAATTGCCTCGGAAAGAAAAGATAACCGGATTCGTTTCAACGGAGAGAAAACGATGGGAATCATCTATGGAGAGAAGGGAGCAGATAAGCATACCGAGCGGGTAAATGCGGTGGCATCCACTTTTGAAGGAACTTCCCTTCACTATACGGTCAGTGAAAATATCCAGTATGATATCTGGGCGAAATACATCCTGAACATCAGCCGTAATCTTCCCCAGGCTATTTTGTCCACGGGAGCCGGAGCATTAACAGACAGTGAATATATTTCTCTGATCAGCCGGAGACTGCGGGAAGAGGTTATTGATGTGGCAGCTGCTAAGGGAATTGATGTGTCAGATCAGAGAGAGGACCCGAAACTCAATCCTTTTGAAAAGCGTGCCAGATATTCCACTCTGCAGGATCTGGACAATAAACGGCACACGGAGATAGAAATGTTTTCCGGAGCGATGGTGCGCATGGGAAAGGAGCTTGGAGTTCCGGTGCCCTATAATGAATATACCTATCTTCTCATTAAGGCACTGGAGCAGAAAGGTGACGGTATGTTCGATTACACCTGAAATTATCCGTTTTGCCGGGTGAGGGAGTAAAAATTTCCACTTTACAGTTTCCAAAAGATGAGGTATCATAAAATACGAACATATGTTCTGCATTGTCATTCGCATTTGTATTGGGAGGCGGTATGAGTGAAAAAAGAACGTTTTTATGTTTGTATAGATCTGAAATCTTTTTACGCATCGGTGGAATGCGTGGAGCGGGGGCTGGATCCGCTGACGGCCAAGCTGGTTGTGGCGGATCCGGAGCGGACAGATAAGACGATCTGCCTTGCTGTAAGTCCTGCGATGAAGGAATTGGGGGTATCCAGCCGATGCCGGGTATTTGAGATCCCGGAGGGAATAGAGTATACGAAGGCTGTGCCGCGGATGCAGCTTTATATGGATTATTCGGCAAGGATTTATCGTATTTATTTAAAATATATTTCCAGCGAGGATGTTCATGTGTATTCTATAGACGAGGTTTTTATGGATGTTACGGATTATCTGTCCCTGTATGGCATGTCTGCGCAGGAACTGAGCAGACATATCATTCGTGATGTTCTGAAAGAGACCGGAATTACGGCGACGGCGGGGATCGGTACGAATTTATATCTGGCTAAAATTGCGATGGACATTCTGGCAAAGCATGCCCCGGATGGGATTGCTTTTCTGGATGAAGAGCAGTATCGAAAGAGATTATGGAGACACAGGCCGCTTACAGACTTCTGGCGTATCGGTTCCGGGACTGTTCGAAGACTGGAACAGGTGGGAATCACTACGATGAAAGAGCTGGCAGAAGCTGATGAGAATCTTCTGTATCGTCTGTTTGGAATTGATGCGGAGCTGCTGATGGATCATGCCTGGGGACGGGAATCCGCAACGATGCAGGATATCAAGAGCTATCGCCCGAAGTCCAATTCTGTTTCCAGCGGACAGGTACTGAGCGAACCCTATCCTTTTGAGAAGGGAAAGCTGATTGTAAAAGAGATGGCGGATCTGCTGACACTTGAACTCGTGGAAAGAAAGGCGATAACGGATTCCATTACGCTGTACATCAGTTATTCCGGAAGAACGGAGCATCTGCGGGCAAACGGGACCATTACGATGCCGGCTGCTACAAGTTCCTCACGCCGTATCATAAACTATACGATGCAGTTATATGAGCGGATCGCATACAGACATGAGATGCTTCATCGGGTGGTATTGACCTTTAATAATATTACGGAGGAGGAATTCCGGCAATATGATTTGTTTTCTTCTCCTGAAGAGCTGGAACGGGAACATAACATCCAGAAAGCAGTATTGGAGATTAAGAACCGATATGGGAAGAATGCCGTACTGAAAGGGATGAATCTGGAAGAGGGGGCCAAAACGGTAGAGAGGAACCGGCAGATAGGAGGCCATAAGAAATGAGGACAAGAATGGACCGCGAGAACCGTGCCAAACAGTTTATGCCGTTTGCTGCGCTGAAAGGTTATCCGGAAGCCTTAAGGAGCGTGGAACAGGTCTGGGAACCGCAGACAGAATTGTCGGAGGAATCGGAAGAGGAACTGAATAAAAAGCTTTGCCAGATACAAAAAGGGGATGTGATACGGGTGAAGTATTACTGTAATGGCACATATCGCTGGCTTGGCGGCCCGGTGGACAGATTGGATAAGACGGAGAAATATCTGAGTATTGGAGAGACAAAGATATATTTCAGCCGGCTGTACAGGGTGGAGATAGATATTGCAGAGTATCGCAAGTGAAGGGTATGACACATGATGTGCGTTAAAACGTACGTTATAATATTTTTAAAGGAAGGAGTTGGTGTTATGACAGCAATCAGTGTTACAAAAGCAAGAGATAACATATATCAGATTTCAGAAGATGACTGGAATGCAATTCAGGAAACTCTTTTTTTTAATTCCATTCCCGGGATGACAGAATCCATTATAGAAGGGGGAAAAACTCCTTTGGAGGATTGCTTGTCTGAAAATGGGGTTGAATGGTAATGTACAGGATTGCGTATCAGGTATATAGTGAACCTGTAATGATAGAGAATACAGAGTATCAGGGTACCGTAAAAATTATTTGTATGTGGACACATTATGATAAGGTAAGATAGTGTTGATGTTTTACAGAACATTCGATTTGAATGAGGGTGTCGCAAAATCATCAGATTAGGTGATTGAGCGATGCCCTCGCTCTATAAATACAGTTTCTTTTTTTCTTCGGATCCTGCTTTTCCATTTTTAGACATAAAAATGGAGCCATTGCTCTATAGATGATTATTCATCTATTTTGCGACAGCCCCTCTTGTGTATGGACCCAAAGGGATTCGAACCCTCGACCTCTGCGTTGCGAACGCAGCGCTCTCCCAACTGAGCTATGAGCCCGAAATGTTTCAGGAAACTTCCTACAAAATCAGTATAACTCAAATTTTCCAAAATGCAATGGAAACTTGCAGAAAAAGGCGATTCTTATTATAATAGAAAGGCATAGATGGAAGGAGAAAAAGAAGAATGAAGATATATGTTGTCCGTCATGGTGAGACAGACTGGAATACAGAAATGCGCCTGCAGGGCAGAACGGATATTCCTCTGAATGCGCAGGGAATGGAAGAAGCAGAAAAAACATCGGAAGCCTTGAAAAGTGTTCCTTTTTCAGCGGTATATGTAAGTCCCCTTCACCGGGCCAGGCAGACGGCAGAGATTTTGAAAAGAGACCGCAGAATTCCGGTATATGTGGATCAGAGGCTGATTGAGATGGGCTTTGGAATTTATGAAGGAAAAAGCAGTAAGAATGAAAAATATCTTGTTCCGGATAAAGATTTTGGCTACAAATTTCGGGAGAAGCCATCGTTATATGTTCCTCCGGAAGGAGGAGAAAGCTTTGAAGAGGTGTGTGAGAGAGGGACGGATTTCCTGAAAGAGCTGGCAGCGGATACGCGATATCAGGATGACTGCGTACTTGTGGTAGCCCATGGGGCGTCCATACGAGGGCTGCTCAGCAGTCTGTGCATGAATGGAGATATCGATCAGTTCTGGGGCGGAGAGCTTTTAAAAAACTGTTCCGTTACGGTCCTGGATGCCCGGAATGGAGAGATCAGGCTGGAAACGCTGGGTCAGGTGCTGTATTAGAGAAGAGATGAATATACGGGGGGAAGAAGATGATGAGATATAAGGTTGTTGTACTGGATTTGGACGGGACACTGACAAATTCCCAAAAGGAAGTGACTTCCCATACGAAGGAGACACTGTTCCGGTATATGGAGAACGGAGGAACCGTTGTTCTTGCTTCCGGGCGTCCGACATATGGGGTTATGCCCATTGCCAGGGAGCTGAAGCTCAACGAAAGGGGAGGATACATCCTTTCTTTTAACGGCGGAAATATTATTGACTGTAAAAAGCAGCAGACCATTTATCAGAAAAGGCTGGAGAAAAAGATTCCTGCCAGAGTGGGAGCCATGGCAAAGGAGTTCGGAATTTGTGTGCTGAGCTATGAAGGGGAACATATCATTACAGAGAATCCAGAGGATGTCTATGTTCAGAAAGAAGCGTTTATTAATAAAATGCCGGTGAAAAAGGTCGGGGATTTCGGGAGCTATATTGATTTCCCTGTGACAAAGTGCCTTATGACAGGAGATGGAGACCGGCTGGCTGAGCTGGAGCCGGTGATCCGGGAACGGCTGGGACATGAGAATAATGTATTCCGTTCCGAACCGTTCTTCCTGGAGGTAATGCCGAAAGGAATTGATAAAGCACAGTCCCTCGGAAGGCTGCTGGCATATCTGGGAATGTCAGTGGAAGAGATGGCTGCCTTCGGGGACGGCTATAACGATATCACGATGCTGGAATATGCGGGTCTTGGCGTTGCCATGGGAAATGCCCAGGAGGAAGTAAAGCTGTCCGCAGGCTACATTGCGCCCTCCAATGATGAGGACGGAGTTGCATGGACGCTGGAGCACGTGATTATGGGAGAAAAATAAGAAGAGCAGAAGATAAGGGGAGAGAATGATATGGAAAAGAAGAAGATAGGGCTGCTGCCGCGGCTTGTGATCGGTATTGCGGCGGGTATTTTAATCGGTATTTTCATGCCGGAGGGTATTGTAAGACTGTTTGCAACCTTTAACAATATTTTTGGAAACTTTCTGAGTTTTGTAATTCCATTTATCATCATCGGTTTTATTGTACCGGGAATTGCAGACCTTGGGGTGGGTGCCGGAAAGCTGCTGGCTCTGACCGCAGGAATCGCCTATTGTTCCACGATCATTGCCGGAAGCCTTGCTTATGGAGTGGACTCCGTGCTGTTTCCCCGGCTGCTGGAGCTGACACAGGATACCTTTCAGATGCTTACAGAGGAGGGACTGTCTGCCGCTCC
>JALERW010000045.1 GCA_022763925.1 Lachnospiraceae bacterium | reverse complement strand
TGGGCATTCATGAGGGAACCATGATGCAGTATCATCAGAGACGGAAGGGAACCAAATATTACATGCAGGACATGGAGATGCTCCAGTATGACATGCTCTACGGAAAGCAGTATGCATATGGGGAAAGAGGCCTCTATGAAGCGACAGAGCTTGTGATGGGCATCCGCAGGGCAGCTGTGACGGGAGTGGAATATACTTCCCAGAACCGGGCATATGTCTTTGGTCAGAACTTTACACAGTACAGTAAGGCGGCGGTCAACGGGAAGGTGCAGGAGACGCAGTTTCTGAATGACAGGGCACTGATTCTGCCGGATGTGAAGCTGAAAAAGGGAGATGTAGTCACGGTGCAGCAGGTGGACAAGAACGGCCTTGTCCTGCAGGAAAGCAGTGCCATCAAGGTAAAATAAACATGGGACTATGCGGGGAGACAGGCAAAGGAGAGACAATGAATTACAGGGAAGCATGCAGTTATATTCTGAATATTCCGAAGTTTACCAGTAAAAATCAGCCGGGCAATATGAAAAGGCTGCTGGAAGCGCTGGGGCAGCCGCAGAACCGGTTTCCCGTCATTCATGTGGCGGGAACCAACGGGAAGGGTTCGGTCTGTGCATTTCTTGCTTCCATACTGAAGGAGGATCATAAAAGGGTGGGGCTGTTTACATCCCCACATCTGGTGGAGGTGCGGGAGCGCTTTCAGATTCAGGGGCAGCCGGTGTCAGAGGAGGTGTTTCTGGAGGGCTTTCTTGCGGTCCGGCAGGCGGTGGAGCATCTGATGAGTGATGCCCCTGGGCAGCAGGAGGAGTTTTTTCATCCCACCTTTTTTGAGTGGCTGTTTGCCATGAGCACGGTGATCTTTGCCAGGGAAGGGGTGGAGTTTGCCGTGATGGAGACGGGACTCGGAGGGAGACTGGATGCCACGAATGTGGTGGAGCATCCGTATCTGACGGTGATCACATCCATCAGCCTTGACCATACGGAAATCCTCGGAGATACCATTGAAAAGATTGCCCGGGAAAAGGCCGGCATCATAAAAGACAACGTACCGCTGGTATATGACGGCAGAGAGGAACGGGCGGCAAGGGTCATTGAGGAGGAGGCCGAAAAGCACAAAACATTATGCCGTGCACTGAAAAACGGCATGTATGAAATTTTTATGAATAGCCACAAAAACATTGATTTTTCCCTGGATACTGGTTATTATTTATACAATGATATCACCGTGTCCAGCCCGGCAGAGTATCAGGCAGTGAATGCCTCTCTTGCTGTCATGGCGGCGGAGGTTTTATATAGAGAATACGGAATCGGTACAGGAACGCCGGACCGGGAGATGCTGCTGCGCGGCATCCGTAAGACCCGCTGGCCCGGGCGCATGGAAGAGGTGCTTCCGGATGTGTTTCTGGATGGAGGACATAACGCGGCAGGTATTGCTGAATTTACAAATACAGTGGAGAAATTTCAGGACAACAGGGATATTACCCTGTTATTTTCCGCTGTAAAGGAGAAAGATTATGAGCACATGGTAAAAACACTGTGTGACAGGATACATTTTCAGACGGCGGTCGTGACGCAGGTGCAGGGCCCCCGTGCAGTGAAGGCAGAGACACTGTGTGAGGAATTCCATAAATATACAGACAGGAATGTGGTGTGCTGCCCGGATATCAGGAAGGCATTTTTGCAGGCCAGACAATATCAGGAGGACGGAATGCTTTTCTGTGTCGGCTCTCTGTATCTGGTGGGAGAGCTGAAGGAGCTTCTGAAGGAGGAAGAGCAATGATCAATTATGAAGAGGAACTGAAGAAATTTCAGCCCAGTCTTGAAGTAGAAGAAATGGCGGATGCCATCGCACATGAGGATCTGACGGATCTGACGGATGTCCTCAGGGATATATTGTCAGAGATGGGTATTGTACGCCGGTAATACAGAAGGGGACAGGGAAATATGAGATGTTTTATGTGCAATGAGCCCGTGGCAGAGGAAGACGCACTCTGCATGAACTGCGGGACGGATCTTCGATTATACAAAAGAATCCTGCACCTCTCCAACAGCTACTACAACGCGGGACTTTATAAGGCAAGGGTTCGTGACATGTCCGGAGCAGTTACCTGCCTGAGACAGAGCCTGAAGCTGAATAAGAAGAATATTGATGCGAGAAATCTTCTGGGACTGATCTATTATGAGACCGGTGAGACCGTGCAGGCGCTGGCTCAGTGGGTCATCAGCACGAATTATCAGCCGAAGAAGAATATCGCCAATTCTTATCTGAATGAGGTACAGACGAATAATACGAAGCTGGATCTGGTGGATCAGACGATCAAGAAGTTCAATCAGGCGCTGCTTTACTGTCAGCAGGGCAGTGAGGATCTGGCAGTGATTCAGCTGAAAAAGGTGCTCTCCATGAACCCGAAGCTGGTCAGGGGACATCAGCTGCTTGCACTTCTTTACATGAAGAATGAGGAGTACAGCAAAGCAAAGAAAGCACTCCGCCGTGCCCAGATGATTGATTCCAACAATACGGTGACGCTGAACTATATGAAGGAGATTATCAATATAGAGAAGATGCGTCCGGGCGGTAATAAGAAGAGAGCGGACAAGATGACGTATCAGAGCGGGAATGAGCTGATCATTCAGCCTACGGACATCTATAAGGACCACTCCGCCATGTATACGGTGATCAATATTGTGATCGGACTTCTGGTGGGAGCTGCATTGATGTGGTTTCTGGTACTTCCGGCCAGAACCCAGGGAATCCGCAGTGAACTGAATAAGACCACACTGGAGCTGGGAGATCAGATCGCGGCGAAGACAGCCACGATCGAGAGCCTGCAGAAGGAACTGGAGGAGGCCAAAGCGCAGACGCAGGAGGCTGAGGCCGGTACAGAGGCACAGAGATCGGGTGTGGATATGTATGACAAGCTGCTGGAAGCGCAGGATTTAAGCGAACAGGGAGATTATGTGCAGGCCAGGGAGGTGCTTTCCACAGTGAATGCCACGGTTCTGTCTGATAAGGGGCAGAGTCTGTACAGCAGCCTTTCTGCGACTGTGAATACGGAAGCCTTTAAGAGCCTTTACAATTCGGGTACCCAGGCGTTTAACCAGTCCGATTTTGACCAGGCGGTATCGGATCTGAAGCAGATCGTGGAGGTGGATGAGGGTTATGAGGATGGAGATGCACTTTATACCTATGCCCGGGCACTCCACAAGAGCGGAGATACCGAAACGGCAGCCCAGATGTATCAGAAGGTGATTGATCAATATCCGGATACGAAGAAGGCGGAGGATTCCGCCAGGTATCTGGAAGAGATCCGGCAGTAGGTGATGCTTCAGGGAGCATCCGAAGAACAACAGAAAAAGTATACGGAGCAATAGCTACAAAACAGAAGAGGAACCTCTGAATTGGGGCAGCTGCCGAATGGGAAACCATCGGGCGGCTGCCTTTTTCAATGAAAAAACAGGAAGAGGGATGAATAAAAAGCAAGAAAAGGGGGAATTCTGTTTGGAAGATGATTTTTGCCTGAAAAAAGGAGAGCTTCGGATCCTGCTTCCGAAGGAGGTGGACCATCATAATGCGGAGGAGATCCGGCAGCGGGCGGACCGGATGCTGGAAACGGCCTATGTAAACCGGATCGTGTTTGATTTTTCCCGAACGGAGTTTATGGACAGCTCCGGAATCGGAGTGATTATGGGCAGATACAAAAATATCCGTTTTCTGGGGGGGAGCCTTAACGTGGTTCATGTGCGTCCCAGGGTGAAACGGCTGCTTGTGATGGCGGGTGTATATCGGCTGATCGGAAAAGAGGAGGAGTAAGATGAGAGAAGAAGAGCATATGAAACTGGAATTTGAAAGCCGCTCGGTGAATGAGGCGTTTGCCCGGACGGTGGTGGCAGCCTTTCTGCTGCGGCTGGATCCTACCATGGAGGAGCTGGAGGATGTGAAAACGGCGGTTTCCGAAGCCGTGACCAACAGCATTATCCACGGATACGAAAATGAGGTACATAAGATCTGCCTGACGGCGGATATCCAGGAAAATTGCCTGACCGTAACGGTGGAGGACTTCGGCTGCGGAATACCGGATATCGAGAAGGCCATGGAGCCGTTGTATACGACAAAGCCAAATCTGGAGCGCTCGGGAATGGGCTTTTCCTTCATGGAGGCTTTTATGGATGAACTGCACGTGACCTCAAAGCCGGGCAGCGGGACGACGGTACGTATGAAGAAAAAAATCGGGAAAAATGTCCAGGCAGGGAGTGAAAAGCGCGCAGATGGAACCCGTAACCGCTTTGATTGAACAGGCACACAAAGGGGATAAAGAGGCGCGGGACCGGCTGGTGGAAAATAATATGGGTCTGATCTGGAGCATTGTCAGAAGATTTATGAACCGGGGCTATGAGCCGGAGGATCTGTTTCAGATCGGAAGCATCGGGCTTCTTAAGGCCATCGATAAATTTGATACCGGATATGATGTGAAATTTTCCACATATGCAGTGCCTATGATCACCGGGGAAATTAAACGCTTCCTGAGAGATGACGGAATGCTGAAGGTCAGCCGTACGATCAAGGAAAATGCCGTAAAAATCCGGGGGGTTCGGGAAACGATGAGCAGCGAGCTGAACCGGGAGCCTACGATTGAGGAGCTGTCCCAAAAGACGGGGATTTCAAAAGAGGATGTGGTGCTGGCGCTGGACAGTGCAAATGAAGTGGAATCCCTGCACAAAACCGTGTATCAGGGAGACGGATCCGCTATCCTGCTGATGGACCGGCTGGAGGAAAACCGAAATGATCAGGAAGAGCTTCTGAACCGGCTGCTTCTGGAAGAGCTGCTGAAGGAACTGAGTGATCAGGAGAGGGAGCTGATCACACTCCGGTATTTTGAAGAAAAAACTCAGTCCGATATTGCGAAGCGCCTGGGGATTTCTCAGGTGCAGGTATCGCGTATGGAGAAACGGATTCTTGCAAGACTCAGGCTGCAGATGACCAGAGGCTGATGTATGCATATTTTTCACGGAATTGAGGAAAATAGGAAAAGAGACACAAAACAGAAGAAAGAACTACGCAAAGGGAGTGATTCCATGGGAAGAGTAGGATGGAAAGGTGCGCTGTGCTGGATGCTTCTGGTACTTTTCGTTCTTGCGGTTGTTTTATATGTGAAAAATCAGACCGGGGATGCCTCCATGACGGATGCCACACTGGTGCGCGTGGGAGAAATACCTGTGCAGACAGCTGCCGGGGAAGGAGTGTCTGTCTGATGGCGGCGGGAAAGGATGTGCTGTATCTGCTGCTGGAGCAGAATACGGAGGTGGAAAAAAGGGATGTTTATCTGGCGGATGTGGCGCAGATGGAATGTACGAACGCAGAGGCACTGAACCGGCTGAAGACGATAAAAATACTGAAGATCCCGCCGGTAAAAAAATTCCGGAAGGTGCAGAATGTGGTGGATATAATCACGGAGGTGCAGAAGCTTTATCCGGGGATGGAGGTTCAGAATCTGGGAGAGACCGATTATATTATCACTTATGTGAAGGATGGCAAAAACCATCCGGTGCTGGACGCGATGAAAATGGCGGTGATCTGTGTGATCATATTTTTCGGTTCCGCATTTTCCATCATGACCTTTAATAACGATGTGGATGTTCCGGGGCTTTTTGGTCAGATCTATGAACAGATTACGGGAACGGCCTCGGACGGCTTTACAGTGCTGGAGCTGTCCTACTGTGTCGGACTTTCCATCGGAATTCTGGTTTTCTTTAACCATATTATGGGAAAGAAAATTACCATGGATCCCACGCCGATTGAGGTGCAGATGAAAATATATGAGGAGGATATCAACACAGCACTGATCAAGGAAAGCAACCGAAAGGGGAAAGGCACGCATGGCAGCAAAAATACTTCTGATGGCACTGATGGGGTTTAGCTTTGGCGCTATGGTAGCCGGCGGCATTTTTGCTCTGATCGTGGGCTTAAGGATCATTCCCCGGTTTGCCGAATTTACCCATACCGGGCACCGGATGATGCTTTACGAGAGCTGTGTGGTGTGGGGAGGTATTCTTGGAAATATTGTAAATATTTACAGCCTTCCGGTAAGGGCCGGTACAGCCGGACTGATGCTCTTCGGTGCCGTGGGCGGGATCTATGTGGGTGCATGGGCAATGGCTCTGGCGGAAATTGTGGATACGATACCGATTTTCGCCAGAAGGATCAGTCTGAAGCGCTGTTTCGGGCTGCTGATTCTGATGATGGCTCTCGGAAGAACGGCAGGAGGGCTTCTGTATTTTTATCTGCGCTGGTAAGGACGCAGAAGAATGCCCGTAAGACGGGCAGGAAGGAGAACAGATATGTATAACCCGGGAGAAGAACAGAAAAAGGAATATCAGGATTATGTGAAGCAGGTGACACCCACACACAGCCTGTGGAAGAACATGGCAAAGGCCTTTCTGACCGGAGGGATCATCTGCGTGATCGGACAGGGAATCATGAATTACGCACAGACACTGGGACTGGACCGGGAGGCAGCGGGAGCCTGGACATCCATAGTGCTTGTGCTGCTCAGTGTGTTGCTGACCGGCTTTAATATTTATCCGGGCATTGCAAAATTCGGCGGCGCAGGGGCCCTTGTGCCGATCACGGGTTTTGCCAATTCCGTGGCCGCTCCGGCCATTGAATTTCAGAAGGAGGGACAGGTATTCGGAATCGGCTGCAAGATTTTTACCATTGCCGGGCCGGTAATTTTGTACGGAGTGTTTACCAGCTGGGTGCTGGGGGTAATTTATTGGGTGATGAAAGGTATGGGAGTGGTGTAGAAATGACAGCAAATCGATGGGAAAACGGGAAAGATGGGGAAAACATGGAGCAGTTTGTGAACCGTCTGGGGGAAAGCATATGAATCAGATCAGAGGAAAGCAGAGCATTGAATTTGAAAATCCGCCGCGGATTATAAGCGGTGCATCCGTGGTTGGGAAGAAGGAGGGAGAAGGTCCGCTGGGGCATCTGTTTGATCTGGTGAACGAGGACCCCATGTTTGGCGAGGATTCCTGGGAAAAGGCAGAGAGCACCATGCAGAAGGAAGCGGCAAAGCTGGCAGTAAGGAAGGCGAAGCTGGAGGAATGGCAGATCCGTTACGCATTTTCCGGGGATCTGCTCGGACAGCTGATTGCGACCTCCTTTGGGCTGAAGGAAATGCAGCTGCCGGTGTTCGGACTGTACGGAGCATGCTCGACCATGGGAGAAGCGCTTCAGCTGGGAAGTATGACTGTGAATGCGGGATACGCCGATTACGTGCTATGTATGGCCTCCAGCCATTTCGGGAGTGCGGAGAAGCAGTTTCGCTATCCACTGGAATATGCCAGTCAAAGACCCTTATCTGCTACCTGGACGGTCACAGGGTGCGGAGCTTTTGTACTTGGAAGGAAGGGCGGACATGTGAAAATCTCCGGGATCACGACGGGAAAGATCATAGATTATGGTGTGAAGGATTCTCTGAATATGGGCGCCTGCATGGCACCTTCGGCGGCTGACACTATTTATCAGAATTTTATGGACTTTGACCGGGGGCCGCAGGATTATGATAAAATCATCACCGGAGATCTGGGAAGCATCGGAAAGGAAATCCTGATCCGGCTTTTGAAGGATCAGGGCTATGATATTTCCGGACAGCATACAGACTGCGGACTGGAGATCTATGACGCAAAGACCCAGGATACGCATTCGGGCGGAAGCGGCTGCGGCTGCTCGGCAGTGACCTTAGGCGCTTACATCCTGGATCAGCTGGCGGAAGGAAACTGGAACCGGGTACTTTTTGTCCCTACCGGTGCCCTTCTTTCTACCGTAAGCTTTAATGAAGGCCAGAGCATCCCGGGGATCGCCCATGCGGCAGTGCTGGAGCGGATATAGTCTTTAAACGCAGACGAATATGCAAAAGAGCGACAGGAAATTGACAAAAGGCAGCTGGTTCCTCATAATAGAAGGGAAGGAGCTGCCTTTTTACGGGCAGAGAGGGAGGACGAACGAGTATGAAGCGGATCATTTTATACGGAAGTGTATATGGGACATCCAGACGGTATGCCGAAGAGCTTTCCGGACGTACCGGGATACCGGCGGTATCGGCCCGGGAGCGTGCGGATCTTTCGGACAGCACATGTGTGATACATATCGGAGGGCTTTACGCCGGAGGAGTGGAGGGACTTAAGGATACACTTCAAAAGCTTCCCCAAAACAGGGAGTATGACTTCCTTCTGGTGACGGTTGGACTGGCAGATCCGAAGGATCCGAAAAATATCG
>JALERW010000018.1 GCA_022763925.1 Lachnospiraceae bacterium | reverse complement strand
GCAGTCCCTGACACAGGCGCCGCAGCCGATACATAAGGAATGGTCTATGGTGATCATATCAGATATCTCCTTTTCAACATTTACTGATATATCAACTATACGATATCCGGGGAGGTTTTTCAATTATTGAGGGAGGGATTGAGGGAAGTATTTTCAGAGGGGCTGGAGCAGTGACGGAAAAAGTGTTACAATAGCTCTGATAATACGGTGGTTTTCAGGAGGCGGCTGTAATGAACGTGATTGATCTGACACATACAATTAAGGAAAAGATGCCGGTGTTTCCCGGTACGAATCCCCCGAAATTGATCCCGACAAGCAGCTACGAAAATGACGGGTTTAAAGAGACACTTCTGCAGATATACACACATACCGGAACCCATATGGATCCGCCGGCGCATATTTTTGCAGACAAAATGACACTGGATCAATTTCCGGTCAGCCAGTTTATTGGAAAGGCTCTTGTAATCGACTGCAGAAATTTAAAAGAAGGAGAAGAAATTTCCATGAGCTGTATCAGGAAATACGGAAAAAAGGCCGAGCAGGCAGATTTCCTGTTATTTCATCTCGGATGGGATAAACGGTGGGGAACGGATGACTATTTCGGGGATTATCCGTGTTTGGACGAAACCGTACTGGATTATATTATCAGCGGAAATTATAAAGGGATAGGTTTCGATGTCATCGGACTGGATCCTGTCAATGATGTGAATTTAATACGGCATAAAAAGTTATTTGAAAACAGTCAGATCGTAAATATTGAAAATCTCAAAAATCTGGAATTATGCGGGAGTGACCTGTTCTGGTTCAGCTGTTTCCCTCTTAAATTGGAGAATTGTGATGGATCTCCTGTCAGAGCGGTTGCATGGTTTGAATAAATTCCGTTACTGTTTTGAGGAGGGATGAAGAAGTGAAGAAAAAGGTACTTCCTGTAATTGCCTGCGCAATGGGGATTCTTGTTTTATGGATGGTGGCTTCTGGATTTGCTGTTCAGACCAGCGCGTATATAACAGACGATTTTTCCGTCTCCGAAGATGGCAGTGAGATGAGGTTTTCCGTCGGTGTAAAACCGCATTACCTGAAATTTTATTCTGCCCGGGGTGGATTCAATAGTTCTATTGGAGCAAAGAATGAATTCGTTTTGCAGTTAAGTCCGGATGATACCGAAATATATGTTTATCATGGTGATGGAGGATATGAGCTGGCTCTGGAGAAAATAATTGAAACAGGGGAATGGCACAGGAAAAAATCGTATGAAAAATCATCAGCACATAGACAAATCCGATAATCTGTGGTATTCTATAATCACTCTTTGCACTGCATATAATCTACAGTACAAACTGAGCAGGCCGTGACAGCAATGTTATGGAGTCGGGTCACCTAAGTGACAGTGGAATCTTTCATCCACGGGACAGTAGTTGCTAATACTGATTCGTGGGTGTTTTTTTATTCTTTTTCAAGGGCATTCGCCTCAAATCCCCACATATATTAGTGTTATATCTTCAGTGTGAAGCTATCTTATATCATTATTGGAGGTAACTTTTATGAAGGAGAAAAGAGAATCAAAACAGAAACAGACGGTATCGGCTGATGAGTTTCAGAAGACAGCCAATCGGGTATCCTTTACAAGTATTTTATGGAACATGATTTTATCCGTGTTTAAGTTGATTGCCGGAATTGTGGCTCATTCCAATGCCATGATCAGTGATGCGATTCACTCGGCATCCGATGTGTTCAGCACGATTGTGGTTATTATCGGGATAAAAATGGCGTCCAAGGATTCAGACAAAGAGCATCCGTATGGACATGAGAGGATGGAATGTGTGGCGGCAATTCTTCTGGCGGGGGTTCTTTTTGTCACGGGCTGCGGAATTGGTCTGAGTGCGCTGAGGACCATTCTGAACGGAAATTATGACCGCCTGGAAGCACCGGGAATGCTGGCGCTGGCGGCGGCAATCATATCTATTATTGTAAAGGAAGCAATGTTCTGGTATACGAGATTTTATGCAAAGAAGATCGATTCCAGTGCTTTAATGGCGGACGCATGGCACCATCGGTCGGATGCATTTTCTTCCGTAGGTGCGCTGGTGGGAATCGGGGGAGCAAGAATGGGCTTCCCGGTCATGGATTCCGTTGCCAGCCTGGTGATTTTTGTCTTTATTGTAAAAGCTGCATATGATATTTTTAAGGATGCCATTGATAAAATGGTGGATCATTCCTGCGATGAAGAGACGCAGAGTCAGATTCGAAGCTGCATTATGAAGCATGAGCAGGTAATCTGCATTGACCTTCTCCAGACCAGGATGTTCGGGAACAAAATATATGCGGATATTGAGATCGGCGTGGATGGTTCTTATACCCTCTGGAGAGCCCATGAGATCGCGGAAGAGGTACATGATGATATCGAGCAGAGCTTTCCCAGGGTCAAGCATATTATGGTGCATGTAAATCCGGCGGAAGTGAGGAATCATACAGAGGATAATTGAGACAGTACCGAATATCAGAATAAGAAATAAAAAAGCGGACACATCCGTCATGGAAATGTCCGCTTTTTGTCGTCGATGCGACAGGATTTGAACCTGCGACCCCTACGTCCCTAACGTAGTGCTCTACCAAGCTGAGCCACGCATCGATCTGCTTCCTTTTACCCGAAGCAAAAATTATTTTATCACATATAGACAGATATTGCAAGTATAAAATTTGAAAAACGGCAATTTAAAAATAGTGCTTTTGGAAAGCTTCCGTGAACTGCAGCAGTTCTTTACGGGACTCGTGGCTTTTGTATACAAGATAAAGTGTCTGGCTGTCCGGAAGGGTCATGCTGCCGAAGGCAGGAAGCGTACACTGACGGCACCATCGGTTGTAGATGAAAACTCCTTCGCCCTGTTCCACCTGATCCATGATGGTTGTGAAGTTGAACAGGATCCAGGCCCTCCAGGTAGGAAAAACGCAGAGGGGTACGGCCGCTTTTTTTCTTCTGCTCCAAATGCTTCTGAAGCAGCTCCAGCTGAAAGTTACATTGTGTAAAATAGTCGTAAAAGTCCTGGCCCGCAAAGGTAAGGCAAACTGTTTTTTTTGCCGCGCTCAAAGAGGACGGCTCCCAGCTCCTGCTCCAGCAGGCGGATCTGCTTGCTGATTGCCGGCTGGGTGATAAAAAGAATGCGGGCTGCTTCTGTGAAACTTTTTTGCTCTGCGACAGTCAGAAAGTATTGTATTTGCAGGCTGTTCATACAGGCTTCTCCTTTGCTTCCGGTATCATTTCAGAGTTCTGTATTCATTTTATCAAAGGGCTTTGTGAAAAACAATCGAAACATAACCAAATGGTTATAGAAATGAAGAAAAGCAAAAAAGCAGGACAGAAAAAGTGATTTTACCTTTAAGATAACCGCTTCTATAATAAAAGAAAAAGGGTATTTTCTGAGGTTCAGGCAATTGCCGGGACGGAAGAAGGGAGCTATGAAAGGGGCAGGAAACATGAAGTATGAGAGGATCAGGGCATGGGTATTCATGCTGGCAGTTTCAGCAGTGATTGTTGGACTGTGCGGACCGGTGTATGATGGTGTGAAAGCAAAGCAGCAGAAAGAAATGGCTGTTGCAGCGGGAAATGATCAGAGCCGTAAGGCGCTGGAGCATACCGCGGACGGAGTTTATGAGGGCGCTGCTGAAGGCTTTGGCGGAGAACTTCGGGTAAGGGTTCAGGTGGAGGATCAGGCAATCGTGGATATTGAAGCAGATGCTTCCAAAGAGACGGCCCAGATCGGAGGGGCTGCTGCTCCGAAGCTGATCGAGCGTATTCTGGAAAGCCAGAGCCTTCAGGTAGATGCGATCAGTGGGGCTACCAGGACGAGTGAGGGTATCCTGGGGGCAGTGGAGCAGGCTCTTTTTGAGGCGGGAGCAGATGTGGAGCTGCTGAAATCCGTGGCTGTAGAGAAAAATGGAGTGGATGAAGAGCTGAGCACGCAGATCGTGGTTGTCGGAGGCGGCGCATCCGGAACAGCGGCAGCACTTCAGGCAGCAGAGGCAGGGGGCATGGTTCTGTTTGAAACGAAGGCTACAGAGCTGATCATGGAGAATGGAAAAGCAGCAGGCATCTGCGCAGAGAAGGCAGACGGAGGAATTCTGACGATTCATGCGGATGCAGTAATTCTTGCAACCGGAGGTTTCGGCGGAAATGAAGCGCTGGTGGAAGAAACCTTTGGCGAGGGATATGGGGTCAGCCGTGTGGGAACCAATATCGGCACAGGAATTGAGATGGCTGTTTCTGCGGGGGCAGATGCAGGCTATGAAAAGGCAATTACGATGCATTACGGTCTTTCCAGAGGAGGAACCTCCTGGGGAAGTGAACTGAACAGTGCATTACTGAATCCGTATCTTCATGTGGATGTGGACGGCAACCGGTTTATGAATGAGGAGGATTTCATTTTTGAACCGATCAAGTCCTCTGATGTCATTAAATCTCTTCCGCAGCGGAAGGCATATGAAATTTTTGACAGTACAATGATAGAAACGGTCAGGGAAGGCGGAACGGCGGCTCTTACAGATGTATTTGGAGGAGAACTTGCAGAAAATCCCACAAAATTTATTGAGGTGGGACATGAAATTGATACATCGGCCAGCTATGAGAAGAGTATTACCCCGGTGGATTTGACAGAGGAAATTGAGGCACTTGTGGCAGAGGGAAAAATTATTTCCGCCGAAAGCCCGAAGGAACTTGCAGAGAAGCTGGACATGACGCATCTCGAAGACACGATCGCACGGTATAATGAACTGTGTGACCGGGGAGAGGATACGGATCATTTTAAATCAGCGGAGTATCTTGACCGCCTGGAGGGAACACTTTATGCAGTTCCGATCACTCCGTCTGTTTTCCTCGGAACGCTTGGAGGAATCGAGATCAATTCGGGCTGTGAGGTTATTGATCCGCAGGGAAAGGCGATTGCGGGACTCTATGCAGCAGGCTCCGACACAAGCGGAGTTTATGGCAATTCGTATGTATTCTTTGAAGGGGGAACGCTGGGATATGCCTACAATTCCGGAAGGATTGCGGGTCAGTCTGCCGCTGAATATGTAAAATAACAGCAGCTGAAGTGATATGAAAATGCAGCAGGAACAATAGAGAAGGGTGCGCCTGATCAGGAAGAACCAATGATCAGGCGCACCTTCTTTTAGATGCCGGAATCTGCGGCACCTTATTTCACGAGCACGGCATTCGTGATCTGATAGCGGAACATGGAGCCTTCCCGGCTGCTTTCGCGGAAGGTAATCTTATAAGTGCCCATGGTTCCCTCTCCGGTGGAGAAATCAACCACGGCACAGCAGGTACCATCGGAATTCGCATATGCTTTGGTGATGTGTGCGCTTGTATCTCCCGTATCAGATGCGGTTACCAGATAGTTACTGCCGTCCTTTTTGATGAAGGTCACCTCCTGCGGGATTTCCGGAAGGGAGGATTCTTCTCCAAAGCAGCCGTTTGCATACTGCTGGATCAGGTCCGCAGGGATCCGATAGGTCTGTGTCTTTTCTTCATAGGTAATGCCTTCCGGAGTGTCTGCCATCTGATTGGCTGTGAAATATACACAGAGCCAGAAAAACTGACGGTCAGACGGTACGTAGGAGACACCGTCCTTGGAAATATCCGGCTGGTACATGGCCCGGATCACTCCGCCATAGAGCGGCTCGGCATCCTTCAGGGCTTCAGCGAGCTGAGGATCGTTGGCAGGTTCGGCTGTTTCTGCTGTCTCTTTGCCGGTATCTGTTTTGATGTCCTCTTTGGGGGTATTCTCATCGTTCTTTTCTTCTTCTGCGGAGGAAGCAGGTGCTTCCGGAACGATCTCTTCCTTTTTGTTTTTTGAGCAGCCGGCAAGGGCCAGTGTCATGGTTGCTATTATCAGGGCGATCAATGCTTTTTTCATGGATAAGCAGCTCCTTTCTTTGGTAAATTCGTTGTACAGACAGAGGAATTTCGGCGGGCATCTCTGTCTGATTTAATGATAGCGTATTCAGGAAAGAAATTCCTGTTATTTTTCTTAATATTTCATTACTAAACCGTTTCTGAAAGAGAAGCCGCTATGGCTCGGACGGGGTCCAGGTTTTGTACAGACAGGCATCTCCCAGCAGATATTTGAGTCCTGTTCCGGATTCAAAGGTGATGGAAAGCAGATCGACATCCGTTACATCCAAGGAGAAGGACACGGGTTCTGTGTTTTCTGATATCCCGGGGATTTCCAGGAGCAGCTGTTCGTCTCCGTAAATACGAAAGGTACCGGTTTGGTCGTTCTTAATTCCTCTGGAGCCTTCCTTGACGGCCAGTGTCCCGAGAAGGCGGGTATAAGCTCCGGACAGAGTATAGGTCTCTCTGCCCTGTGTGTAGGTCATCGTCTGCATGGACAGGGCGCTGGGCTCTGCATACAGAAGAACATGACCGTAGGTGTTTCCGAAGGTATCGACGGCCGTTTCCCCTTTTTTACGCGTACCCCGAAGCGTGACATTTTCATAATTGGGAAAATCGCACAGCCAGGCGGGCAGATGCCCGGAGGTTTCATCGTACAGAGCCTGGATTTCCGTATTGGAAGAAAGCAGCTCTCTGGCAGGGGCAAGGATTTGAAGCACTTCTTCGTAGGCACCCTGCTCAAAAAGCGGACGGGCCTTGGATAGAATCTGTCCGGCATAAGCCTCCTCACAGGAGGCGGATATCTCCAGAATCTGTGTATCCTCCGGGTATTTTTCCTTCAGAGGAGCCAGAATGCGCATTGCCTCTGTGAGATTCTGCTGATCGAGCGCCTTCTGGACACGGGCAAGGCTGTCCTGCTTTTCATGCTCCTGATAGGCTGTGTAGATCTTTTCCCGGAACGCTTTCAGCTCTTCATTATCGGGGAAGTGGGTCAGCGCTTCATCGGTTAGTGCCATGGCCCCGTCATAGTCTGCAGCGTTCATAAGGGCTTCTGATTCTGAAAGGATCAAAGAGGAGTATCCCTTCTGGGCGGCAAGCGCCTGTTCTTTTCCTTCCTTATATAAACAATCGGTTTCGGACATACGCGAGAAATCCTCTGCGGCAGACAGCCATTCTTCCTGTTCCAGATGGGAAAGCCCGGATGTATATCGGCTCCGGGACTCACTCAGCACCTGAATATCAGGTTCCAGGCCGGATAAAAAGGCATTCATGTTTTCATAGCGGGCAGCAGAGGCGAGCACCTGATCCAGGGTATCCTGATCGGCAGAGGCGTTCTGATATGCTGTCCAGATCCGGAGCACCTCTTCCTTTACAATTTCTTCTCCCTTTTGGGCGGTTATGCCGAAGCGCTTCAGATGGTCTTCATAAAAGGAATAGGCTTCGGTATAGTGTGCCTGTGTATATAAATCATGAAACTGCGTGACCGGGCGGACAACATTGACATAATAGAGGAGAAGGCCCAGAAGCAGAAGGGTGATAAGAATACCAAACAGGGTAAGCAGCCTTTTTTTGCCGTTGGCGACGGTTTCCTGGTCAACAAGTTCTTCTTTCATAAAAAATCCTCCTTTGCAGGCTATTATACAGGATGCAGAGGAGGAAAAACAGAGATGTCAGGAAAACTTAAGAAACGACAGAAAATATCTGTCTATGCATAATGTTCTTTGATAATATGGCGTACCAGTTCAAAAATATGAGGCTTCATTTCTTCAAGGGAAGCCGGCTGTCCGTAAAGAATCGGATTATAACTGGAACCGCTGACGGTTTCTACAATCAAATAAATCATAATTTCAGGATCCCGGAACACATGACCGGAGTTTTCCAGCATCTGGACAAAAAGGTCATATACACTGTCCGGGGCGTTGCTTTCCTGCTCTGTAAGCGAGTTTTTGAATACACCCCAGCTCAGATGCTTGGACAGGAAGGTCAGCAGTGATTTGTCCTGATTCAGACAGTCCAGAATGTAATCGGCCATAAAAAGAATCTGTTCCTCGAAGCTTACAAGATCCGTCCGGTTCAGCTCTTCCCAGGCGGCCAGAAACAGTTGGCTTGCCTTGTGGCTGATCAGCTTGTTGCGGATGTCGTTTTTGTCCCGGAAATACAGATAAAAGGTACCCTTGGCTACGCCTGCCTCTTCCACAATATCGGAAACGGAGGTCTTCTGAAGTCCCTTTATGGAAAAAAGGGAAAATGCACTGTTCAGCAGGGCGGTTCGCTTCTGCTGCTTGTTCTGTTCTGTTTTTGCACCCATGGGATGTTCCTCCTTTGTGTTAGAGAAGTGACTTTTTGCCCTAGTCTCATCATAGGATAAAACTGACGTTTCGTCAATAAATTGCGAAAAAAAACGACAATTTCCGGGATATGTAGCTGAAACAGGGAAAAACAATTGACTATTAGTCATTTTGATAGTATAACTATTCCTTGAAAAGAAATGACGATTGGTCATTTAGTGTAAAAAATAGAAGAGGAGGATGGATGATGCTGCAATTCGGAAGAAACATTGCGAAACACCGGATTCTGATTTTGATCGTAAGCTTCATGCTGTTGATCCCGGCATCCGTTGGATATTTTAATACGAGAGTCAATTATGACATCCTTTATTATCTGCCCGATCATATCGAGACCATGAAAGGACAGGATATTCTGCTTCGGGATTTCGGAAAGGGTGCCTATGCCATGTTTGTGGCAAACGGGATGACTGACCGGGAGGCGGCAGTCCTGAAAGAAAAAATGGAAGGGATCGATCATGTGGCGGAGGTCATCTGGTTTGATTCCATAGCGGATATGTCTATCCCACAGGAGATTCTTCCGGATGAACTGTATGAGGTATTTCATTCGGAAAACGGCACACTGATGGCGATTTTTTTCGACACGGGAACCTCGGAGGACGAGACCATGGATGCCATCGAGGAGATAAGAAATACTGCAGGGGAGCAGTGCTTTTTAAGCAGCATGTCCGCAATCGTTACGGATACGAGAGATCTGGTGAAGAAAGAGCTGTTCTGGTATGTGCTGATTGCCGTGATCCTTTCCTGTATCGTACTGGCGGTGACCATGGATTCCTTTATGGCGCCGGTGCTTTTTATGGCAAATATCGGAATGGCGATCGTGTATAATCTGGGAACCAATATCATACAAGGAGAGATTTCCTTTATTACCATGTCGCTGGCGGCGGTACTGCAGCTGGCGGTAACCATGGATTATTCCATTTTCCTGTGGAACAGTTACCGGGAGGAACGGAAGCTCTTTGAAAAGAAGGAGGAGGCAATGGCCCATGCCATTTCCAAGACCATCACCTCTGTGGCGGCCTCTTCCCTGACGACCATCGCCGGATTCCTGGCCCTCTGCTTTATGACCTTTACGCTGGGCATGGATCTGGGCGTGGTAATGGCAAAAGGGGTAGTGCTCGGCGTGATCTGCTGTGTGACCATACTTCCGGCAATGATTCTTGCCTGTGATAAGCTGATTCAAAAAACGACCCATCGGCCGATGACCCTGAACGGAAAACGGTTCGCGGATTTTGTTGTAAAGCATAACAGGGTATTTCTGGTATGTCTTTTGATTCTATGGATCCCGGCGATTTACGGGTATCGGAATATTGATGTGTATTACAAGCTGGATACCAGCCTGCCGGACTATCTGCCGTCCGTACAGGCCAATCGTGTGTTGGAGGATGATTTTGATATCAGTACGGTTCACATGATCCTGGCAAAGGATGATCTCCCTTCCAGAACGGTGAAGGCTATGCTGGGAGAAATGGAGAATGTGGACGGGGTACAGTTTGCTCTGGCAACTGATTCTCTCATCGGATCCAGAATCCCTTCGGAGTTTCTTCCGGAGGAGATGACCGGAGAGCTGAAAGAGGGCGGTTATCAGCTGATGCTGATCAGTTCGGAGTATGAGGTGGCAAGCGATGAGGTGAACGCGCAGATCGAAAGGCTGGAAACGATTATGAAAACGTATGATCCTACGGCAATGCTCATCGGCGAGGCTCCCTGTACCAGAGACCTGATCCGGATCACGGACCGGGATTTCAAGGTGGTAAGCGCGGTGTCTGTTGCTGCGGTATTTCTTCTGATCCTGATTTCCCTGCATTCCATTTCCCTTCCGGTCATTCTGGTTCTTGTTATTGAACTTGCGATCTATGTCAATATGAGCCTGAGTTATTTTACGAAAGCGACGCTGCCCTTTATTGCCTCTATCGTGATCGGGACCATTCAGCTGGGTGCGACCGTGGATTATGCGATATTGCTGACTACCCATTATCAGCAGGAGCGTCTGGAGGGAAGGGATAAGCTGGAGGCTACAAAAATTTCGCTGGCAAGCTCCACGCCGTCCATTGTGACAAGTGCCCTCGGCTTCTTTGCCGCAACGATCGGAGTGGGAATATATTCGGATGTGGATCTGATCGGTTCCCTCTGCCTTCTGATGGCAAGAGGAGCGCTGGTCAGCATGGCAATGGTACTTTTGCTTTTGCCTTCCCTGTATCTTTTGTGTGACGGACTGATCCGTAAAACCAGCTGGAACGGGAGAAGAAAAAAGAGAGCGCATCATGCAGAATTGGAGGAGGAAATAAAATGAAAGCAAATAGAAGGAAACTGATATCTATGATGATAACTGCTTCGTTGACGGCCGGATGTTTAAGCGGATGCACATCAGAGCATATAACGGCAGAAAGCCGCGAAGCGGGAGAAAACAGGGCTCTGGCTGCTCAGGAAATGTCCGATGAGATTTCCGCAGACGAGGTGAGCGCAGCCGCAGATGCGGCCGCTTCCCTGATCCGCACGCACGGAAGTGAAGAAGGAAAGGAAGAAACCGTCTATGTGATCGCAGATGCCAGCGGAACCCCCGATAAAACGATTGTCAGCGCCTGGCTGAAAAACCCCGAAGAGTCGGAGACGATCAAAGACCGGTCGGATCTTATGGATATACAAAATGTAAAGGGCGATGAGGACTGGACGGCGGATGCGGACGGAAATCTGATATGGAATGCCAATGGCAGTGATATTTATTATCAGGGAACATCCGAAAAGGAGCTTCCGGTAAGTGTTCATGTGGATTATGAGCTGGACGGAAAGACTGTGATGCCGCAGGAACTTGAGGGAGCGAAAGGACATCTGAAAATTACATTTACCTATACGAATCATACGGCATCCGAACGGGTGGTCAACGGAAAAACCGTTACGCTTTACCAGCCCTTTGTGATGATCTCCGGTGTAATACTGGACAATGAGAAGGCTTCCGGTGTAGAGGTAACCAACGGAAAAATCATAAATTCCGGAGAACAGACGATCATTGCCGGAATGGCTCTTCCGGGGCTCAGGGAGAGCCTGGGGCTGGATGAGCTTACGGATGGAAATGACGAGCCGGTGGATATCAATCTTCCCGAAGAAGTGACTATTGAAGCGGACGTCACGGATTTTTCCATGCTGATGACGCTGACGGTGGCAGATAATAATGTGCTGAAGGATCTGGATCTGGAGGATGTGGAAACCTTTGATGACCTGAAGGATGCAATGGATGAGCTTACGGACGGTTCCGTAAAGCTGGTGGACGGAACAAAGGAACTGTATGACGGTACAGAGGAACTGAAGGATGGAACCGGAGAACTGTCCGACGGTGTGGCGGAGCTGAATGACGGTGCCGTAAAGCTGGATGACGGCGCGAAGGAGCTGAAGGATGGGGCAGTCAGTCTGGATGACGGAGCCGGAAGCTTAAAGGACGGAGCCGCTGCCCTTAACAGCGGTCTTGGAGAGCTGAAGGCTCAGGTGGCAGATATGCCGGAGGGTATTCAGGCACTCAAAAACGGCGCAGGTACCATTAAGGCAACCCTGAAGAGTGAAGATGCTTCCCAGCCGGGCATATATGAGGGAGCCGCAGCAATTGAGGCAGGAGCCGGAACCATTGCCGGGGCACTCAGGAGCAATGATACTTCTCACCCGGGTATTTACGAAGGCGCCCAGGGCATTGAAAGCGGAGCTTCCGCAATCGCTTCCGGTGCGGTCAGCAATGATGCATCCAAACCGGGCATATACGAGGCGGCTCAGCTGGTGAGGGAAGGACTTGGCGGTGTGGCAGACGCAGTAGGAAACAGTATACAGAGCGCAGCCTCCGGACTGGGTGCTGCGAAAGAATATAATCAGTCTGCAAAAGAGGCACTTCAGGGGCTGATCGAAAGCGGAAGCCTGACAGAGGAGCAGCAGGGGGCTGTGAGTGCGGCACTTGCGGCACTGGGCGGAAGTGATGCATATATTGACGGTGTACTGGACGGACTTGGAGGAGTTTCCGTGGATCTGAGTGCTGCCGATCAGGCGCTTGGCAGTATTCAGAGCGGGGCGCAGAATATCGCACAGGGTGCCGGGGCTATTCAGGCCGGAGCCGGGCAGATCGCAGGTGTGGCAGGACAGCTTTCGGATGGGGCCGGTCAGCTTTCTCTTGCAGCATCATCCATAAAGAATGGCGTGGATACAATGATTTCGGGAAATAACGGGAGTAATCTGAATACCATGATCGACGGTCTGTCTGTGCTGGAAGCCGGCGGAAGGACGCTGGTAAGTGGTGTGGACCAGCTGAAGGATGGTTCAGGAAGCCTGGCAGAAGGAAGTGCGTCCTTAAAGGACGGAACGGGAAAGCTGAAGGACGGAGCGGTCACCTTAAAGAATGGAACCGGTGATCTGAAGGACGGAACCAGAGAACTGAAGGACGGAACACAGGAACTGGCAGATGGCGTTCAGGAGCTGGTAGACGGAGCGAAGGAACTGATGGATGGTATGGCAGAATTTGATGAAGACGGAATTCAGAAGCTGGCAAAGCTGTTTCGGAATGATGCACAGGATTTCCTGGACCGTCTGCGTGCGCTCCAGGATTATGCGGAGGAATACAGCTCCTTCTCCGGTTCCGGTGAAGAAATGCCTTCCTCTGTGCGGTTTATTATCCGTACGGACTCCATCGGAGAATAGACTTTCCGAAGGCAGAGGATCAGACGAATACGACCTGAATCAGAAACATATAAAAAACGGTGCCCAGGCCGATGCTTAAAAGGTTGTTCCGTTTCCAGACGTGAAGGATGGCCACAAGAGCAACGGCCAGGAGCTCCGGCGCTCCGTGAGGAGCCCGAAGGAGGGAAATTCCCTTCAGACAGTAAATGACAAGAGTTGCCATTATGGCAGGAGGAAGGATCTTTCCCAGATAGTTGACGGCTCTGGGAACGCCGCGGTTTCCTCCGAAAAAGAGAAAAGGAAGTACACGGGTCGCAAAGGTGCAGACGGCGACCACGAGAATAATGAGAATTGCCCGCTGTGCAGAAATCATCGGTGTAAGACCTCCTTTTTATCAGAATCGGCTTCCTGGGAGGGGCTGTCCGGTTCCAGGGTGTAGGGCTCAAGCTTCGCCCGGAACAGCATCAGAACCGTGACGGTGATCACAAGAGACGGAAGGAGGAAGCCGGACGGACCGAACAGGAGCAGGCAGGCAATGCTGCTGACCATGCCGATGGCAGCCGGGAGATGGGTCGGAAAGCTGAGCCATTGCTCTGTAAAGATGACAACAAAGAGAGCGGTCATGGCAAAATCCACTCCGGTGGTGTCAAAGGGGAGAAGCTGACCGGTCAGAGCTCCAAGTACGGAACCGAGCACCCAGTAGCACTGATCGGAAAGAGAAACGAGAAAGAAGACGTCCTCTTCCGGAAATTCTTCGGGAACTTTCATGGAGCAGAGCAGAGAGTAGGTTTCATCTGTCAGGGAGAAGATCATATACGGATATCGTTTTCCCATGCTCTGGAATTTTTCGATAAACGTAAGTCCATAGAATATATGGCGGCTGTTGATTAAAAGTGTCATAAAGGCGACCGTCAGAAGGGAAAAGCCTCCGCTGAGGAAATTTACCAGAACAAACTGTATGGAGCCGGCGTAGATGAAGATGCTGGAAAACAGCGCCCAGGGCGCGCCGTAGCCTGCATTGGACAGTAAAAGCCCGAAGGCGATTCCGAGAAACAGGTATCCGCAGAATACCGGGAGTGTCTGAAGAAAGGTATAGTGAAGCAGTCTTTTTTTCATGTCGCAGATTCCGTCCTTTGTATAAATATTTCTATATTCTAACAGGAAAAGGAGAAAAAAGGAATATGTTTATGATCTGAAATGGAAAGAAAGGAGAATGCAGAGAGAAGTTTTATCCGGAAAATGACAAAAGAGTAGAAAAAGGTATTGATTTTTTTGAATGGATACATTAGAATGAATGGAAAGTTCATGCAATGACGCATCGGAAGAGGCGCATCGCATGAGCTTTTTCTTTTTGTCACAAAAGATGGTTCGTCCGAATCTGATGGATGGAGGAGTATGGAGAAAAGGAGTGTAAACAGATGGCACTTTTGGAAACGAACGACTGGATGGTGTTGAACAATATCATTTACCAGATTAATTTTTTAAAGGATTCCGTTGAGATGCGGGAGAATTTCCTGAAGCAGCTGCTGTTGATCGTTGATTTTGACAGCGCAAATTTCTTCCTGACGGGCAGTGAGAATCCCTGTGTTCTGAAAAGCATGGCAGGCTATCATTTTGAGGAAAAGCTGGGCGAGGAATACCTGGACTGTTATGAAAAGCTGGATTATCAAAGAGGGCTGATGTTTGACGGGAAAGGCCGTGTATACCGGGAGACCGATATCATGGAGGATAAGAAACGGACGGAAACCGATTATTATAAGCAGTTTTATGAGCCAAACGGCTGGCATTATTCGCTTCATGCTACTCTGGCCTTCGACAAGCGCTCAGTAGGTACCCTTTCCCTGTTCCGGAAGAAGGGAAAAGAAGACTTCAGCTATAAGGATGTGTTTGTCCTGGAAATGCTTCAGGATCATCTGGCCCTCCGACTGAATCAGGACCGGAATGAGCATGCAGACACAGACACCAAGCATACGGTGCATGAGTGTGTGGAGCTTTATGGGCTCACCAGAAGAGAGGAAATGATTCTCCGCTGTCTGGTGGATGGCCTGGAGGCGGATGTGATCTGCCAGAATGCCTGCATCACCAACAATACTCTGAAAAAGCATATTCTGAATATATACAAAAAGCTGGGAATCAAAAACCGGGTGCAGATGTTTAAACTGGTAAAGGAAAAGGAGAATTAAAATGAATACAGCGGAACTGATGGTAAAATGTTTGGAAAAGGAAGGAGTAAAATATATTTTCGGAATTCCGGGAGAAGAGAATCTGGCATTGCTGAATGCGATCCATGAATCCTCCATTGAATTCATCACAACGAGACATGAGCAGGGCGCTGCCTTTATGGCGGATGTATACGGAAGACTTACCGGAAAGGCAGGCGTATGTCTGGCAACGCTGGGCCCCGGAGCAACGAATCTTGTGACCGGCGTGGCCGATGCCGACGGAGACGGAGCGCCTCTGGTGGCCATCACCGGCCAGGTGGGGACGGAGCGCATGCATATTACCTCTCATCAGTTTTTGGATCTTACGAAGATGTTTGAACCGATCACCAAGCGGACGAAGATGGTCGTGCGGCCGGATACGGTGAACGAGATCGTCCGTCTGGCCTTCAAGTATGCGGAAAGCGAGAAGCCCGGCGCCACGCATATTGATCTGCCGGTAAATATTTCCAAAATGCCGGTGTCCGATGAGGAGCGTCCGCTGGAGAAGCAGGAGGAGCCTCGGGAATATGCGGATGTGAACAGCATCGAGCGGGCGGCAGCGGCCGTGTTTAAGGCAAAACGGCCGGTGATTCTGGCCGGAAGCGGAGCAGTCAGGGGAGAATGCAGCAAGGCTCTGACCAGCTTCGTGGATGAACTGCATATCCCGGTGATCAATACGATGATTGCCAAGGGAATTGTTCCCTTTGACAATCCCTATTCTCTGTGGACGATCGGAATTCCTCAGAAGGATTACCAGAATTATGTGCTGGAGCAGGCGGACCTGGTGATCTGCGTCGGCTATGACCTGGTGGAATTTGCTCCCGGAAAATGGAATCCTTCGGGAAAGACAGCGATTGTTCATATTGACAAGCGTCCGGCACATATTAATAAGCTGTATCAGCCGAAGGTGGAGGTGGTCGGTGATCTTTCCGATTCCCTTGATAAGATCCACATGCGTGTATCCCAGTGTCCGGAGCCGGAATGGGCGCTTGAGATCCGCAGAAGAATCGTGGAGGAGCATGAGGCCTATGCCCGGGATAACAGCTTCCCGATGAAGCCTCAGCGTATCCTGCAGGATGTCCGGAAGGTCATGGGAGAGGATGACATTGTGCTGTCTGATGTGGGTGCGCATAAAATGTGGATTGCCCGCCATTATAACTGTTATCAGCCCAATACCTGCCTGATTTCCAATGGATTCGCAACCATGGGGATTGCGGTTCCGGGAGCGGTCGCGGCGAAGCTTCTGAATCCGGATAAGAAGGTGCTGGCAATTTCCGGTGACGGAGGTTTTATGATGAACTGTCAGGAGATCGAAACTGCGGTGCGGATCGGAACACCCTTTGTGACCCTGATTTTCAATGACAGCCATTACGGACTGATCAAATGGAAGCAGCTGGATCAGTATGGAAAGAGCTGTTATGTGGATTTTACGAATCCGGATTTCGTAAAGCTTGCTGAGGGCATGCATGCCAAAGGATATCGGATCGGGAAGGCAGAGGAGCTGATACCGGCGCTGGAGGATGCTTTTAAGCAGAAGGTTCCGGCGATCATTGACTGCCGTGTGGATTATGAGGAAAATGAAAAGCTGTCGGGACATCTGAAGGATGTGTATGAGAAATTGAATGCATCTGTGGGAAATTCGGTTGGATAAGCCCGGAACCCCCCGGATTGAACCTTTACAAATCGGTACAAAAATGGTATGATAGCTGTGTAAATGGTTTCAAATGAAACTTATGAATGAAAGCGGAGGAAGAAGATATGAGGTTTTTTATTGACACAGCCAATGTGGAGGATATCCGGAAAGCAAATGATATGGGCGTAATCTGCGGTGTGACAACGAATCCGTCCCTGATCGCAAAAGAAGGAAGAGTATTTGAAGAGGTGATCGCTGAGATCGCATCCATCGTAGATGGACCGATCAGCGGCGAGGTAAAGGCAACCACAACCGATGCCGAGGGAATGATTGAAGAAGGAAGAGCCATTGCGGCGATTCACCCCAACATGGTTGTCAAGATTCCCATGACGGTAGAGGGATTAAAGGCAGTCAAGGTACTTTCCGCAGAAGGAATCAAGACCAATGTGACGCTGATCTTTACTGTGAACCAGGCACTTCTTGCAGCAAGAGCAGGAGCAACCTACGTATCACCGTTCCTTGGACGTCTGGATGATATTTCCCAGCCGGGCATCGATCTGGTCAGTGACATTGCGGAGATCTTCAGCATTCACGGAATTGAGACACAGATCATCGCGGCCAGTGTGCGTAATCCGATCCATGTGACAGACTGTGCCCTGGCAGGTGCAGATATTGCAACCGTTCCGTATGCGGTCATTGAGCAGATGACAAAGCATCCCCTGACGGATCAGGGAATTGCGAAATTCCAGGCAGATTATAAAGCCGTGTTTGGAGAATAAGAAA
Source organism: Lachnospiraceae bacterium (assembly GCA_022763925.1). Taxonomy (GTDB): domain Bacteria; phylum Bacillota; class Clostridia; order Lachnospirales; family Lachnospiraceae; genus JAGTTR01. Next base: position 7,508 of record JALERW010000018.1, on the reverse strand, counting down.
AGAATATGGATCATGCATATATTACACTTACAATACCGAAGAAGAAAAATATCGCATTGATTGCCCATGACAGTAAGAAGCATGAGCTGATTGAATGGTGCCGGGTGCATAAGGATATTCTGGAGAAGCACAGTCTGTGTGGAACCGGGACAACAGCCCGAATGATCACGGATCAGACCGGACTGCCGGTCAAGGGCTATAACAGCGGGCCTCTGGGTGGAGATCAGCAGATTGGTGCGAAGATCGTGGAGGGAAGGATTGATCTGGTGATCTTCCTGTCTGATCCGCTGACGGCGCAGCCCCACGATCCGGATGTGAAAGCGCTGCTTCGGATTGCGCAGGTATATGACATTCCGATTGCCAATACAAAGGCAACTGCAGATTTTATGATCACCTCGCCCTACATGGATAAGGAGTATGATCATGAGGTGATTAATTTTAAGCGAAATATTGAAAAGAGGGCCGAGACCCTGTGACAGGATCCGGATACAAAGCACCCCGGAGGCGGGGTGCTTTGTCATTGGAAAGAAACGGCTCAGATGGACATTGTTATCACAATGCAGATAAAAAGGCATCCTTCAGGCCGGTTTTCAGGGGAACACCGAGAAAACGGAGCGTTTCGTCCAGAGCATCCATGGTTTCGGCCATATGCTCCACGGCAGCATTTTCCCCCATGTGGCCGATGCGGATCACTTTTCCGCCGAAGCATCCGAAGGAGCTGTTCAGAAGGATGTCATGCTTTTGCAGCATCCGGTCGAGTATTTGCCTGGAGGTAGTCTGTTCAGGAACGAGGAACACGGTTACGGTGCTTGCAAAGCCATCCTTCAGATAGAGGGACAGGCCGGCCCGGGTCAGAGCCTCCCGGGCAGCATGGGCGATCTGGGCATGGCGGCCTTTGACATCCGTGTCTGTTTTCAGGTTATGAAGAGCCTCCCTCAGGCCGGTGATATCGCTGATGGGCATGGTGTACGGGAACCACTGATCTTCATAATAGGTAAAGAAGGGCTTCAGGCTGGCATAAAAGGAGGCGATCGGTGTCCTCCGGCCGTTGATGGCATCCTTTGCATCCTGGCTTAAGGTGACAAAGCACAGTCCCGCCGGGGCAGAAACCACTTTCTGAGAGCCTCCGCAGAGAACATCGATACCGTCTGCTTCCATGGAGATATCCTCGGCAAACATGGATGCGACGGCGTCCACGACCGTCAGAATCCCGTAGGATTTCAGCAGCGGACAGATCGTATGGATATCGTTCAGGACACCGCTGGGGGTGTCACAGTGAACAACCGCGGCGTAGCGGAAGCTGTGGTCTTTCTGAAGGAATGCGTTCAGCGCCTCAGGATCGATGGGCCGGGAGTAATCCGATGTATACAGGACAGGCTCCCCTCCGTAAATCCGGACAAAATCGGCAAAGCCGTGTCCGAATACGCCGTTGTCCAGCACCAGGACCCGGTCCCCGGGCTCCGTCAGGGAGGCGCAGGAGGCTTCAATGCCCAGAATGCCTTCGCCTCCGAGGATCAGTGTCTCATTGGAGGTGCCGAGAAGCTCGCTGATCAGGCGGCAGGTGTCGCGGTAGAAATTATAGAAATCCGGATCTACATCCGGGTTGCCTGTGATTCGGCTGCGGGCAGCACGAACATTTTCCCGGACCATCACAGGACCGGGGGTCATCATTTTATACATGGAATACACCCTGCTTTCTGTAAGTAATCTGTAAAATTATCATAGATGGAAATGGTTTTTCTGAAAATGGCCAGTTTTCATGAAAAAGAGCATACCAGTCCTTAAAGGTCAAAAAATTAACAATTTGTAAATTTTTTTTAAATACTGGATTTCACTAGTGACATTTTCTAATAATCCATGCTATAATAAATTGAAAAATGTGAATAATGCACATACATATAAGCGGGGGGAGGTGTTTGGCATATGAGAATAGGATTTATTTCCAGCACTTCAAAGCGTATTCTGATTCAGAATTTCTGTATCGCATACAGAGGAATTCTGAGCAAGCATGAGCTGTATGCAACCAACACGACAGGAAGCCTGATTGAGTCGGTTACAAATCTGAAGATTCATAAATGCATTGCCGGAAGTCTCGGAGGCGTGAAGCAGCTGGAGGCTCTGATTGAGCAGAATCAGCTGGATATGGTCATCTATTTCAAAAACACGGATCTGATGGACAGAAGCGATCCGAGTGTGAACAATATTCTGGCGCTCTGCGATCAGTATAACATTCCGGTAGCAACGAATCTGGCGACAGCAGAGCTGCTGATCAAGGCATTGGAGAATGGTGACCTGGAATGGAGATCGTTATACAATTAACGGGATATGAGGCAAGAACTACGACAGAGGTTAAGAGCATATGGAAGAGAAGTAATTGGCAGAGCAGCTTAGAGAGGGCTCTGCTTTTTATGTGGGAGCGTTTATCCATGTAACCGGAATTCGTTACACAGGCATCAGGAGCAGTGCATATATTACATATGAAAGAACGAAAAAGAATGAATGGGAGAACATGATATGGAATTATGCAAATATCCGTGCCCGTGTAAAACACGGCAGTTCAAAATAGAAGCGATCCAGATCCCGATCGTATATAACAAATATGGGGATCATGACCCGAATGGACTTCTGTATGTTCTTGAGGAAGATGCGGATTGAATACGGGAGGAGGCCATCAGAAGATTTCAGATGTCTCCTCCGCAGCCCTGTGAGGAGGTGCAGCCGCTGGTACTTCGGGTGAATCTCGGGGATATTGTAAAGGTGCATTTTTATAACAGGCTGAACCGGAGGCTTTCGATCCATGTGCAGGGTTTGTCCTATGACGTGGAAACTTCCGACGGAACCAGTACCGGATTCAACCCGGACAGTACAACCAACGGAGAGATCGTGTATACCTGGTATGCTGATACGGAAGGGGTATTCCTGTTTCACGATATGGCGGATGCAAGAAGCAGCGAAGAGGCTACAAACATCCACGGCCTTTTTGGGGCAGTCATTGTAGAGCCTCCTGAGTATTCCGTATTTTTCCATGATGAGCTGGAAATACTGGATAAGGATGGGAACCCTCCCATGGATCATCGGACAGGGCTGCCCTCTTCCACCACTGCGATTAGCTACCGTTCAGAGCCTATGAGGAACCGGATGCCCCTGACCCACGATCCGGCAGATTCCGGAGAGGATATATCCATGAGCTCCTGGGTGTATGGAGATCCTGCACCGCCGATCCTCAGGGCATATGTGGGGGATCCCTCTAAGATTCGGCTGATCCACGGAGGGGTCAAGGAGACCCATGTATTCCACCTCCATAACCATCAGTGGAGGCTGGAGCCGGAAAACCCGGTATCCACGATCATCGATTCGATCACCATCAGTCCCCAGGAATGCTATTCACTGGATATCCTGTTCGGGGCCGGAAGCAAAAACGGGGTAATCGGTGATGTGATTTTCCATTGCCATCTGTATCCGCATTTTCATGAGGGGATGTGGACGTTGTGGAGAATCCATGACAGACTGGAGGATGGAAGCGGAACCCTTCCGGACGGGACACCCGTGCCGCCGCTTCAGCCTCCCTGTGGAGTTCTGGATGTGGAGGGAAATCCCACGGAATGCCCTTCCCGGCTGGAACAGGCAAATTTTGTGGAACATGCGGCACCAGGCGCACTATATACAGAGACCTGTCCCTGTCATACCATGAATGCCGGGGGCAGCTGCGAACCCTGTGAAACGGAAACAGAAGAAGGTGAGACCTGCTGCGGGGATCCTTCCTGTCCGGACTGTGACCTGCCCGGGGACTGTATTGAACTGTGTATGACAAATCTTCTGCCGGAATTTCTGGAAGAAAACGCATTTCAGCTTAGAACCAGGACGGATATCGTGGGACATCATGTACATCTGGTGAAGTTTGATACCATCACATCGGACGGAGCGGCCAACGGGTGGAATAATATCGCAGGAGCAAGAAAATATGAGACGCTGGTGGAACGGTTTTTTGCCGATGAGGAATTGCGGACGGTATTCTTCCATGATCACCTGTTTGCAAATGCACATCAGCTTCACGGGATGTTTGGAGCTCTGATCATCGAAGAGGCAGGGGCAACCTTTCATGATATCCGTAACGATGAGGAGCTGCCTGTCCGGGAGATTACCTGTATCACTCCGGCAGCCTTGCCTGGGATGTGGAATCCGGAATGTGGGGAATCTTCCGGGTGATGAAGCGATCGATCAGATACCGGTGCGGGGAAATGTGCAAAAAGCTTTGGAATTGTATCAAATGATAAGTATGTCAGCGCCTATTTCCCCAATAAATCACGGCCAGTATACCGTCAGGGCAATCGCCGTGACCAATGGCAGCCAGTTTTGATATTTCCGGGTTCCATCATTCCTAAAACAGGGATCAAAGCAATGCAATGTTCCAGTATGTTGGTATCATCACACAAAAGTGCTGACGACTTCCTTATTGGGAATAATTATATCATGAGTTCATATTAACCAAACAGGAGGTATAAATGTTGATATTTCACAATGCAGCAGAACAAGATGTTCTACAGGAACTACATTCTGATTGTACTGCCGGCCTGACAGAAAACCAGGTGCAGGAAACGCGCAGGCAGTATGGCGAAAATAAACTGCGGGAAAAAAAGAAAAAAACCAATTTCCAACGGTTTTTGGATCAGTTTAAGGATGCCATGATCCTGATTCTGATTGCCGCCGCAGTTATCTCTTTCGCAATTGCCTGTGTGGAGGGGGAACCGAAGGAATTCTTTGAGCCTGCATTGATTCTTTTGATCGTGATCCTTAACGCTATCGTGGGTGTCATGCAGGAAAGCAAGGCAGAAAAAGCACTGGATGCGCTGAAAAACCTGTCGGCTCCCCACGCAAGAGTGATTCGAGACGGGACAGAAAAGGTGATCGATGCGGCAGAGCTGGTTCCCGGAGACATCATTCGCCTGGAAGCGGGTGATTTCGTTCCGGCCGATGCAAGGCTTTTGCGCAGTGTCAGCCTGAAAAGTGAAGAATCCGCACTGACCGGCGAGTCCGTTCCATCCGAGAAGGACGCAGATATCATCGTTGATGAAAATGCTCCCCTGGGCGACCGCGGAAATATGGTCTTCTCCGGCTGCTCTGTTACCTATGGTACCGCCACAGCCGTCGTTACCGCCACCGGCATGAATACGGAGATGGGCAAGATTGCAAACCTCCTGGACAATGAAGACGATGGTCAAACGCCGTTGCAGAAGAAGCTGGCACAATTGGGTAAGTATCTGGGTGTGCTGGCCCTGGCAGCGTGTGCCATTATCTTTGTAGTCGGTATCGCCAACGATATTCCTGCCCTGGAGATATTTATGACTGCTGTCTCTCTGGCTGTTTCTGCGATTCCGGAAGGCCTCCCTGCCATTGTCACGATCGTGCTGTCCATCGGTGTTCAGCGAATGGTTAAGAAAAATGCTGTTATTCGTCGCCTGCCTGCGGTAGAAACGCTGGGAAGTGCCTCAGTTATCTGCTCTGATAAAACAGGAACTCTGACGCAAAACCGAATGACTCTTGTGAAAGCTTATACGGATGAAAGCCATCATATTGAGGATATCAGTACACAGAATTCTGATGATGTGCGCAGACTGCTGCAATACGGAACCCTGTGTTGTGATGGTTCTGTTATCTTTCATGAAAAAGAAGAGCGGCACATCGGCGACCCCACCGAAACTGCGATTGTACTTGCAGCTTACAAAAATGGGTTGCCCAAGGATGAGTTAAACAAAGCCTGTCCCAGGCTGGCAGAAATCCCCTTTGATTCTGAACGCAAACTAATGACCACTGTAAACCGCATCAATGGAAAAAACACGGTTATTGTAAAAGGTGCATTTGATGTGATGGCATCCCGCTGTATTGCGGGAGATCTGAATACAGCCCGTCAAGTCAATACTGGCATGAGCAGTGATGCACTTCGTGTGCTTGCCATAGGTTATAAGGAAATAGAGAAAGTTCCGGACAATCCAGAATCAGAACAGATGGAAAAGGATCTGACATTCCTGGGCCTTGTCGGCATGATTGATCCGCCGAGGCCTGAGGCTAAGGAAGCCGTTTCCGTTTGCAGAAATGCCGGGATCAGACCCGTTATGATTACAGGGGATCATGTTATAACTGCTTCTGCTATTGCAAAAGAACTTGGCATCTTAAAGCCCGGTGACAGAGCTGTCACAGGTAAGGAGCTGGATGCCATGACAGATCAGGAGCTGGATTTTCAGGTGGAAAATATTTCTGTGTATGCACGTGTATCCCCAGAGAACAAAATTCGAATTGTCAAGGCATGGCAGCGTAAAGGCCAGGTAGTTTCCATGACCGGTGACGGAGTGAACGATGCGCCGGCACTGAAAGCAGCTGATATTGGATGTGCTATGGGGATCACCGGTACTGATGTTGCCAAGGGCGCAGCAGATATGACCCTGACCGATGATAACTTTGCAACGATTGTGGATGCCGTCCGGGAAGGCAGAGCCATCTATGCAAACATCAAAAAAGTCGTTGGTTTCCTGCTTGGTACCAATATCGGGGAAGTCATTACCGTATTTGTGGCTATGCTGTTGTGGCATAAGTCTCCGCTTCTGTCCATGCAGCTTTTGATGATCAACCTGGTCACTGACAGTCTGCCCGCCATTGCATTGGGTATGGAGCCGGTGGAAAGTGATATCATGGACAGAAAACCAAGGCCAAAGGATGAGGGGCTGTTTGCTCATGGCTTTGGGGTACGGACCGTCCTTCAGGGTGTTATGTTTGGAATCCTGTCTTTGATCGCTTTCTACCTTGGTGACAGCATGACCGGCCAGCTGGAAGGCGGTCAGACAATGACCTTTATGGTGCTGGCACTCAGCCAGGTGGTTCAGGCATTTAATATGCGCTCTGAACATTCTCTGTTTAAAATCGGAGTATTTACGAACCATAAACTGAATTGGGCAGCGTTGGCTTCTGCAGTATTGATTGTTTTGGTGATGTTTACACCGCTGTCTGCATTGTTCGGACTGATACAGCTTTCCGGCAAGTTGTATCTGATTGGTCTGGGATTGATTTTGACGCCGGTTCTGGTTATGGAACTTTCCAAAGCCTTTGGACTTGTTGTATAGCTTCTGCATATTTTTGCGGTTTTTGTCAGATAATTCTTTTCAGTCTGTTAGATTCTCTACAGATTATGGGTATGCCACCAGCCTGAATCTTAGAGTATATCTCTGGGAAGATGAGATAGAAGGTCATTTCCTCACAGTACAAAAAATTTCTTGACATTGAGAAAATATTGACAAACTATTCTAATTGCCATACAATGTATTTGCATCTGATACAAATACATAAGAAAGTATAGAAATGTATTTCGTACACAAAATGAAAATGAAATGATAGGAGGGCAAATCGAATGGACACAAAATTTTCCGTTGCGGTGCATGTACTGATACTGATTTCAGAGTCTCCCAATCCGATGAATTCCGACCAGATGGCAGGGAGCGTTGGTACCAACGCCAGCTACA
>JALERW010000188.1 GCA_022763925.1 Lachnospiraceae bacterium | reverse complement strand
TTCAGCTGGTCTGTCTCCATTCCTGTCCCGCCTTTCTGTTCATCGTATTCTCCGGCTCCTGAAGAACCTCCTTCACATACCGGTACAACTCACTTTCCCTCGGATTCTTCCCGGAAAGAAAAGGCCAGACATCTTCCTTCGGAGGACAGATTTCCCGGATCCTCTCTCTGCATCGTCCATATCCGCTGCTGTCGCACACCCAGTAAAATTCCCGAAGCTTCGCCTCCGATGCCGGATCCTTCTTTACCGGCATATACACGGCATCACAGCACTCCAGTATTTGAAACAGCGCATCGGTCGGCGCTCCCAGATCCAGAATCACCGCATCATACACGCCCTCCATGCGAATACTGTTCAGGAAAAGCTCCCAGTGCTCCCATTCCAGTGCCCCATAATCCGCATGCCGCACCCCGGGAGGAATGTAATCCATCTGCCCCAGGGAGCGGACCAGCTCCTGAAGCTTTCGAAAAACGCCGGGCATTCCCTGAAGGAGATACAGAAGAAGCTCTGACAGGTCTGCATCCTGTTTCGGCAGAAGACTGTCAAACCCTGCGTACTCCTCGAAATTCAGATAGAGTACCCGCCCGCTTTCGGCCAGGACCTGTCCCAGCATCAGGGCGAAGCCGGTTTTCCCGCATCGCCCCACGGGGGAAAAGACCCCGTAAACCGACAGGCGTCTTACCGGCCAGGGCATATCCTCATGATCCCTTTGTGCCTTCCTGTAGCAGCACAGAATCTCCTGAAGCAATGTGTCGGATGACTGGTATTTGCAGACCGCAGGAAAACCCGGCAGCTCTGTCTCCTCCTCCGTCAGCAGCAGGATCCTTTCCGTTCCCAGCTGCATGATCTCTTCTGACATCAGCTCCTCTGCAATCAGCACAAGATCCACGGAATGCTCCTTCGCATAGGCCTTCAGCGGCTCCGGTGAGGAAAATGCCTGAACCTCAAACGGCAGTCCCTGCCGCATATCCAGATAATCCATCAGCCGGCCCATATATGCGGTATCGCAGTCGCACAGGGCACATACACCCTTTTTTCGTAAATTTCCCATTTTTTGATGTCCGGTCTTCTCCTTTCTCTTTCCCTGTTGTTCGGTTGTTTTTCATATGGAATGTTCTGCAGGATCCTGCATAGAGACGGCAGCCTTCTGCTGCCCTGGGCGAAACCGCCCGATCATTTTTTATACAGCTGCTGTTGCTGTATGTTTGCATTATAGCAGTGGGATTTTCTCCTGTCCATGGAGTGAATCACCAAATCGCAAGGACTGCTCTTTGGATAAATTCTACAGAATTTTCACTGCAGAAACCGCATAAAGAAGACCGAATCCTGGAAGACCCAGTATTCCGACTACCAGCAGATTGAACAAATTAATCCCCACCCCCACGCTGATGTGAAGCAGGGGCAACAAAAGATCCATACAGTAAATCCCCAATGCCCCCACGACAGCCCGCAGAAAAAAGGATATCACCCGCTGTATCTGCTTTCCGGCAGACCCGATCAGCAAAACCAGCGCACACACTCCCGCAATAGCCAGAATACTCTCCTGATTCAGCACACAGCTCCCCCCTGCCTTGTATATTTTCAGCCGCCTGCGGCCTTTTCTTCCACAATATATGAATGCACGCTTTCAAATATGTCCCCAGAAAACCCGTATAAAAATTTCTTTTCCGCTTATACTTAAGTAAAAGAGGAAATCTTATCCATATCTCCGGGAAAGGCAGGGATTCCATGAAATACATGACGGTAAGCGAATATGAAAAAAACCTGATTCTGGCCGAGCTCAAACGGACCAGACAGGCACTTGACAATGCCTATGATAATTTTCAGAATGTCGTGGACCCCGACTTGATCGACTGCTATATCTACGAGGTGAATGCTGTACAGCAGAAATACAAATACCTTCTGAAACAGGCCAAACAGCTGCTGTAGCCGCAGCAAAAGGAGCGGCTCATCCATGCCGCTCCTTCCAAAGCTCCCATAATTTCCACTTCACCGTGATCCTCTGTTCTTTCGCCACGAGCTCAAATTCTTCCTCCGTCAGCACATGCTTCAGGAGCTCTTTGCTTTCTTCCGATACATAGGCTCCGCTTTCCTCGGTAAAGCAAAGTCCCGGATAGACCATGCACCACCAGTTGTGCCCCTTTGCCTCTCCGATGCTCACCCGAAGCGCCTCGTATTCTCCGGCCGGAAAGGTACAGTCCCCGTAGGTTTTCTGCGGGAATTCATCCCGGACAAGCCCGGCATGCACCGGATAGAAAAACCCGCGGCTTCGCACAGCGGCTTCGGCAGTTTCCTCGATCGATTCCAGATTCTCCCGGATAATCGCCCTTGATTCCTCCACTGAGCCACTGTCCTCAAGAAGCAGCTCCAGTTGTTTCAGAATCACATCCCGCACCTGAAGCTTCAGCTCCTGATCCTCCTCCTCATCACTGTTGGCCAGTATGTGAAAGCGGATGACCTGCCGCGCAATGCTTTCCTGAAGCCCCCGTTCCCTGCCTGTCCGAAAGGCGCACAGCACAGACGCCAAAAGCCCCAGCAGGACCGCCGCCAGCAACAGAGCGTGTTTTCTTTTACAGGACAAATAATAATCTACCATAACAAATCCCCCTGACATCTATGTCAGGAGGATTCCCGCTGTTTTACTGTTTTATTCAGCTTTGTTTTACTCATTTCTTCCCTTGCGGATACTGTTGATGATACTCGCTTCCTGATTGTCTATATGAGCAATCACAGCCCTGCATGCACGCACTTTATCTCTTGCGCACAGCGCATTTACGATCTCATCATGCTCCTCTGCAAGAATCCCGTGACTGTTGTAATCCTTCAGATACTCTACACGGTATCGGTACATCTGCTCCCGCAGATTGCTCAGGATCTGAATCAGGCGCATATTGCCCGTGGCTCTGTAGATAATTTCATGAAACTCCACATCCGCTTCCGTAATCTGCATCAGATTATCGCAGTACATCACATCCCGGAATTTTTTTGCAACCACAGACAGCTCCTTCAGCTCCCCTTCCGTGATCTTGTCGCAGGCGATCTTCACGGCCAGCTCCTCCAGCGCCCTGCGCACCTCCAGGACATCTCTCATATTTTTCTCCGTGATTTCGGCGACCTCTGCCCCTCTTCTCGGGATCATCGTCACCAGGCCCTCCAGCTCCAGCTTGCGGATCGCTTCCCGGATGGGGGTCCGGCTGACTCCCAGACGGTTGGCAAGCTGTACTTCCATCAGACGCTCTCCCGGTTTCAGCTCTCCCTTCAGGATCGCCTTACGCAGTGTCTGGAATACAACATCCCGCAGCGGCAGATATTCATCCATCAGTTCTTTCATATCATCCATCATACCGTTTGCCTCCCGTTCCGTTATTATAGATCTGTGTCAGGTACACCTGCTTCGCAAGGTTCATCCTCTGAAGCTGATGAAAAGCCCTCCGGGCCGTCTCCTTCTGCTCAAACAGGCCGAATACCGTAGGGCCGCTTCCGCTCATCATGGCATTTAACGCGCCCTGCTTTTTCATAAATGCCTTGATCTCCTCAATCACCGGATGCTCTCTGGCCGTCACAAGCTCCAGCACATTTCCCATGGCCTGTGCAGTCTGCCGAAGATTTCCCGCTTCAATCCCCTCCATCACCGCATCGATATCCGGATGCTGTTCCGGGCGAAGCTCATTGGCATGCAGATTCTCATAGACAAACTTTGTGGATACACTGATTCCCGGCTTTGCCACCAGCACCCAGCATTTCGGCATCGGCGGAAGCGCTGTCAGCTTCTCCCCGATTCCCTCGGCCAGGGCCGTTCCCCTTAATATACAGTAAGGCACATCCGCCCCGATGGAAACGCCTCTCTCCATCAGCTCCCTGCGGCTTAAGCCCAGCTGAAACATCCGGTTCATTCCATAAAGTACACTGGCAGCATCCGAGCTTCCCCCCGCCATCCCGGCAGCCACCGGGATATATTTATTCAGGTCAATAAACACACCGTCTTCAATGGAAAACTCATCCATCAGCAGCTTTGCCGCCTTATACACCAGATTATTTTCATTTTCCGGAAGATAAAACAGATTGGTTTTCACCCGGATGCCCGGCTCCTTCTGCCGTACCAGTTCAATCTGATCATAGATTCCGACGGTCTGCATGATCATACGCACCTCATGATATCCGTCTTCCCGGCGTCTTAAGACGTCCAGTCCGAGATTAATTTTCGCCAGTGCTTTCAGCCGCAGCTTGTCCATCTGCTCTCCCTCCCCTGTATGTTGTATACATAATACTATTATACATGATTCTGTATACAAAAAGCAACCGGGAAAACAGCTGTTTTCCCGGCTTCCTCCTTTCTTTTCCCCTCGTTTATCCGGTCATTTTTCCGGTGCCCACAGATTTGATCACCAGAAGCTTTTCCCCCGGCTTTACCTGCTCTCCGGTAAGATGATTCGTCTCACAGATCTTCTCCACCGTTGTGTAATATTTTTTTGCAATATCCCACAGGCCGTCATCGTTTCCCACTATGTAGCCCACGATCCCCGGAAGCTGCTGAAGCGCCTCATAATTCTGCGGCTCCTCCTGTATTTCCAGAATATTTTCGCAGAGCAGAGGCCTGTGCACCAGCAGATTGAAATCGATCATTACCCGGATCTCTGCCTCTCTGGAATCCACCATGGCAGCCGTGATCTGTTCCAGCTCCGCCTGGAGAGAATGGATGCAGGTTTCATCCATACCCGGCACCTCCAGCACATGGGTAAACGGAACCTCTCCGACGGCACGGCATACGGGAATCCGGTCATTGGTGGTAATATAGAGAATCTCCACAAGCACGATGCCCTCCACCTTCAGGCCTTCCGGTGTCCGCTCGGTTTCCTCCACCACCACACGTCCGCTGCTGTGGCAGATCTGCAGAATGGAGAGCCCTTCCTGGCGGATGGGAATCCGCTCATGAAAACGGGCCTTGGAGTAATTCTTCATCAGCAGCGTATCCAGCTTCACCTTCTGCCGTAATAGCTTCAGCTGTTCGGACAGGCTGTACAGATCTCTCAGAATCTGTACCTTTTCCTCCTGATACAGGCGGATATCCAGCTTCAGAACCACATCTGCCTGCATGGTCCGTTCCTCTCCGTCATAATCCGGCTTTGCCTCCAGGTCTGCCGAAACGGCCTGCACCCGGATATCTCCGATCATTTCCGCCCTGCAGCCGCTTACATCCACCGTTCCGGCAAAGGGGATCGTACTGGACACCCACTGAACCTGAGCCTCATTTTCCCCCTCATACAGGGCAAATACCGCAAGCTCTCCCTTTATGGAGATCTGATCCTCCATCAGGCGGACCTCCACTCCCTGAAGCTTCATATCCTTCCAGAGCAGCTCATATATATTTGCCTGATTGCTGGCAAGCAGCACCTCCTCACGGATCCGGAAGGTATCCTTTTTATTCAGCATCAGCTTCAGAATTTCCTCCTCCCCGGTGCGGATCTGAACATCCGCTGCATCCTCAAGGCCGCAGGAAAGCTCTTCATCATAAATTTCCTCCGCTGATGCGGTAAAGGTGATAATGGAACGAACGCTGATCTTTCTTGAATTGATAGCAGATACACTGAGATCCTCCATTTCCCAGTCGATCTTCAGATTGTCCCCCGGTTCAATTCCGTCCATATGCAGGGTCTCCTCAAAGGGAAGCTTTCCTTCCATCCCCTGGATTTTCGCCTCCGGCCCTGCTGAAGCATACAGAATCCCTGCCGTGAGAAATCCCTTCAGGCTGACACGGTCCTTTTCCGGATGCACATCCTCTATCCGTATTTCTCCCCGATCCAGAATCAGTTTATCGATATCCGGCTTTATATCCGGAACGTTAAAATCGTTATCCAGCGTGATCTGGCTTACCGCCCGGTTTTTTTGACGGCTCATATGCACATTTTTCCTAAGGATCTCCAAATTACCAACCTCCCGTCAGTATCAGTTTATGAAGGCATCCGCTCATCTATGACCGGAACACCACATTTTTCCCGATGGCTTCCGTTTTCAGGACAATATACGGATAGGAAGCGGATACGGCATCTCCTTCGCTGTCTTTGGAGCCCAGAAGCGTTGTGGCCACATAGATGGCATTTTCCGTCTCATAAAATTCCGCGGCCTGGATACTGAATCCCCCTCCCTTTTGCTTTCCATAGCCAACCGCCACATACAGCCAGCCCTCATCCTCATAGGTGATTTTGAAGGGATCCGTTTTTCTTTCCTCGATAATATCGGAAAGCTCCTCCGGAAGATTCTCAGGGGGCACCACGGTAAATTCCAGATCTCTTTGCTTTTGGGGCTCCTTTGTTTCTGAAGTACACCCGGCCAGGAGGAACAAAACACATAACACAAAGAGCAGTCCCGCCTGCCTTTTTCCATATCCTGCTCTGACGTTTCTCAATACCCTGCTCCCTCTTTGCTCTTACCCTATTCTATTTTCCGATTTCATCTGTTATACCCCGGATTTTTCTTGTTTTTTACAGGCCGTCCTTTTATAATAGAATGCATAATATTATATTCACAGGAGATTTCATTATGCCTACAAATGTTTACACATACACGGACGACGGAAAACGCTACTGCGGCATTCTCATGCATCCCACCTCTCTTCCCTCCGAATACGGGATCGGAGATCTGGGACCGGGCGCCTATGACTTTGTGGATTTTCTTGCTGCCGCGGGGCAGTCTCTCTGGCAGGTGCTCCCACTTGGGCCCACCGGATTCGGCGATTCCCCATACCAGAGCTTTTCCTCCTTCGCCGGTCAGCCGCTCCTGATCAGTCCCGAGCAGCTGGTTCGGGCAGGCTATCTTACCCAGGAGGATATCCGCAGCATCCCGAAGCCTGCCTTCGATGAGACAAGGGCCGATTACGGCAAGGCCCTGGCTTATAAGCAGCCCATGTTTGAGCTTGCCTATGAACGATTCCTCTCCCGGGGAGGTTTTACCATCCTCGGCGATTATTTTTCCTTTTATCTCAAAAATAAATACTGGCTGGATGATTATGCCTTTTACATGGCCTGCCGGGAATACCACGGCAATCAGTGCTTTACCGAATGGCCCGAAGAACTGAAAGCGCCTTCTTCTGACGTCCGTCATCGATGGACGATCAAGCTCAACCGTCGCATCCGCTACTATATGTTCCTGCAGTACATCTTCTATTCCCAGTGGAATGAGCTGCATGCCTATGCTTCCCAAAAAGGCATCCGCATCATCGGGGATATCCCGATCTTTACTGCCCTGGACAGTGCGGACGTATGGGCAAATCCATCCTATTTCCGTCTCGACAGCAAGGGCTATCCCACAGAAGGCTCCGGTGTTCCTCCGGATTATTTCAGTGCCGACGGACAACTCTGGGGCAATCCCCTGTATGACTGGGATGCCCTGCGCCGGGATCATTTTTCCTGGTGGATCGACCGGATCCGTCAGCAGCTTACGCTGGTGGATATTCTGCGTATCGATCATTTCCGCGGCTTTTCCGCCTGCTGGGCGATCCCGGCCGGCGAAACAACTGCCAGAAACGGACACTGGACGACAGTTCCCGGAAACGAATTTTTTGAGACACTGGTCCGGGAACTGGGCGACGATCTTCCGATCATTGCAGAGGATCTGGGTACCATTACAGAGGAGGTCATCGCTCTGAGAGACCGCTTCTGCCTTCCGGGCATGAAGATTCTTCAGTTCGCCTTTGAAGGGGATTATGAGAATTATTTCCTGCCCCATCAGTTCAAGACCGCCAACTGTGTCTGCTATACCGGCACCCACGACAACGATACGACCGCGGGCTGGTACCGCAATACCAACGACATCAACAAAGATAAGGTACGCCGCTACATGAGCACGGATGACGGCGGCGTCAGCTGGGCATTTATCCGTACCTGTATGGCAAGCATTGCCAAGTACGCCGTTTTCCCCATGCAGGACGTACTTGCCCTGGGAAGTGATGCCCGCATGAACATTCCGGGCTGCAGTGAGGGCAACTGGGGCTGGCGCTGCCGCCGCAGCGATTTTCATCCGGATACTGCCCGGGCTCTGTATCAGATGACCCGTCTGTTTGGGAGATTGGAGGCACAGCAATTATGATTCGCTTTCTGTTGGTTCTTCTGATCCTCATCGGCTACCTGGTCCTGCTCATCCCGGTCCTCATTGCCGAATGGATCTACCATAAATTCAATCCTCAGCGCGCAGACTATCAGCAGCTTCGCATGGTTCAGGCCGCGTTCAAGCTGATCCTTAAGGTTACCGGAGCGAGGATCACCGTCATCGGAGAGGAACATGTTCCCAAAGACCAGGCAGTCCTCTATGTAGGAAATCATCGAAGCTATTTTGATATTCTGCTTACCTACTCCAGAACCCCGCGGCTTACCGGATACGTAGCCAAAAAGGAGATGGAAAAAATCCCTCTTCTCTCCACCTGGATGAAGCGTCTCCATTGTCTCTTCCTCGATCGAAAAGATATCAAGGAAGGGCTGAAAACAATCCTTGCGGGAATTGAGCTGATCAAAAGTGGAGTATCCATCTGCATTTTCCCGGAAGGGACAAGAAACCGAAGCAATGAACCGATGCTTCCCTTCAAGGAAGGGAGCGTGAAGATGGCAGAAAAAACCGGATGCCTCATTATCCCGATGGCCATCACCAATTCTGCGGAAATTTTTGAAAATCACATTCCCAGGATCACTCCCTGTGATGTGATTGTAGAATATGGAGAACCCATTGATCCGAAGGCTCTGTCAAGGGAAGAAAAGAAATTCCTCGGGGCCTACTGCCAGAAAAAAATTCAGGAAATGCTTACGGCCAATCAGCAAAAGCTCGGGCAGCCGCACAGCAATACCATATAAAAGCGCCAACAGGGAAGTCTGCTACTGCAGCTTCCCTGTTTCTTCTACTACCTTTTCAAATCCCATGAAATGGGAGGCCTTCACCAGAACCGTATCCCCGGGGCTTAAGATCCCGGGCAGATCTGCAAGGAGCCTCTCCCGGTCCGGGTAATACAGCACTTCCACGCTGCAGGCCGCCTCCGGCGATTTCCTTATCGTGTCCTGCGCGCCCCGGGCCATATGCTCCGCCAGCTTCCCGGTGCAGACGATCCGGTCAATCTGTTTCTCTGTCGCGTAAGCGCCGACCTCATAATGCAGCAGATTCTCCTGATCTCCCAGCTCTCCCATGTCTCCCAGAAGGGCCACCTTCCGGCCCGGAGCATAGCCGAGTACATCCAGCGCTGCCCGCATGGATACCGGATTCGCATTATAACAGTCATCAATCACCGTGTACTTCGGCCCATGCAGGATATGGTTTCTGCCAACCGTAGGCTTCAGTGCCTCGATCCCGGCTCGGATCTCCTCCAGGGAAAGCCCCAGCGCCAGCCCTGCAGCCGCTCCTGCAAGCGCATTATAGATCATGTGCTCTCCCGGAATCGGTATGGTCACGCGGATCCTGCCCTCCTCTGTGCAGATGTCACAGGCTGTGCCCTCCAGGCCCAGGTTCTCGATCCGGTCCGCGTATATATCATTCTCCTTTTCTTTTCCGAAAAAGCAGGGACGGATCCCTTCCCGTCCTCTCAGCGTAATCAGCTTATCGTCATCCCCGTTCAGGCAGGCAATACAGTCCTTTGCCGCGAAATCGAAAATCTCCGATTTTGCTTTCAGGATCCCGTCCCGGGATTTCAAATTTTCCAGATGACAAAGGCCGATATTGGTCATGATACAGATATCCGGACGGGCGATTTTGCTCAGCCGGTGCATTTCCCCGAAATCACTGATCCCCAGCTCCAGAACGGCCACCTCATGCTCTTCCCGGATTCCGAACACCGTCAGCGGAACCCCCAGCTCATTATTGAAATTACCCTCGGTCTTCCATACGCTGTATTTTTGCGAAAGAACGCTGGCCACCATCTCCTTGGTGCTTGTTTTCCCGACACTTCCGGCAATGCCCACCACCTTGATCCCGGTGATTTTCCGATAATATTCCGCCAGGTCCTTCAGTGCCTGAAAGCAGGAATCCACAACAATATATGGCCCTTTCGGGTCTTTGGGAGGCACCTCCACCAGCACACAGGCAGCCCCCTTTTCCATTGCCTGGGGTACAAACCGATGGCCGTCCACCCGTTCCCCCTTAAGCGCAGCAAACAGAAAGCCCTCCTCAATCCTTCGGCTGTCGCTGGTAACACCGGTTACCTCTATGGTCTTTTTTTCCTGCGGACCCACATAAGCTCCCCCGCAGGCATCGGCGATCCGCTCTAATGACATTCCCCTCATGCGTCTTTCCCATCCTTCTGAAAATCTGCCATGGTCTTTCCGTATTTCGCCAGAGAAACCTCCACCAGCTTCTCACATAAATCCTCAAACCCGATTCCAAGAACCGCAGCCTCCTGCGGCAGAAGACTCGTGGGGGTCATGCCCGGAAGGGTATTGGCCTCCAGGCAGAAAATTTCCTCCTTCTCATTGGTGAGAAAATCGATCCGGGCATAAGCCTGCATGCCCAGTACCCGGTAGGCCGCCTCCGCGTAGGACTGCATCCTTTCGGTAAGCCCTGCAGAAATCCTGGCCGGACAGGTCTCCACCGTACTCCCGGCCTGATATTTATTCTTATAATCATAAAAGCCTTCCAGAGGAGCAATCTCAATGATCGGAAGCGCCTTTCCCTCGATCACGCCGATGGAAAATTCCCTTCCCTTGATAAATTGCTCCACAACCACCTGATCCTCAAAGGAAAAGGCCACATCCAGTGCCTGCCGGTATTCTTCGTCATTTCCTGCCACCGATACGCCCACACTGGAGCCGCCGCAGCAGGGCTTCACGATACAGGGATATCCGATACCTCCCGCATTCTGCTGTATCGGCTGTCCTTTCCGGACCAGCATTCCCCTGGCCACCGGGATCTGCTCCATCTCCAGGAATTTCCGGGTCAGCCCCTTATCCATGGAAAGTGCGCTGCTGACATATCCGCAGCCGGTGTAGCGGATCCCCATCAGATCAAAGGCCGCCTGAATTCTTCCATCCTCTCCGTTGCTTCCATGCAGCGCCATAAATACAATATCCGCCATCCGGCAAACATCCAGCACATGCGCACCGAACATATTCTCCGACTGATCCTTTCTGGCTGCACGAATCTTCGAGATATCCGGATCCTTCTCCCGGATGCCGCCGATATTCCCTGACCAGTCACGGTCCTCCGTGAAAATACCGGAAAGATCACCCGTTTCCTCCTCCAGTCCCATAAACACATCCACCAGAATGGCATCATGTCCCTTTGACTTCAGTGCACGGTAAACCATGGTTCCCGTAATCAGGGAAACATCTCTCTCCGTGCTGATTCCGCCTGCCAATACTACAATTTTCATGTTCATCCTCCTAAATTCCCGTTTCTGTCTTCCGGCCCATGATCACCTTCAGATGCTCGATCAGCATCCGTATTGCGATCTCATTTTCACCGCCCCGCGGGATGATAATATCCGCATACTTTTTGGACGGCTCCACGTATTTCTCATGCATGGGCTTTACCGTGGCAATATACTGATCCACCACCGACTGGGCGCTTCTGCCCCGTTCCTGCATATCCCGGATCAGACGGCGGGTAATCCGCTCATCCGCATCCGTGTCCACAAAAATCTTAATATCCATCAGCTTCCGGAGCTCTTCATTCTCCAGAATCAGTATCCCCTCAACAATGATCACCGGACGGGGCTCGATCCTGACCGTCCGGTCCGACCGGTTATGAATCGTAAAATCATATACGGGACAGTCTACGGCCATCCCTTCCTTCAGCTTTCTGATATCGGCTATCATCCGGTTCGTTTCAAAAGAAGCGGGATGATCATAATTCAGCCTGCTGCGTTCCTCAAAAGGCATCTCATCATGGGCCAGATAATAACTGTCATGTCCCACCAGACTGATATCGTCTTTAAAATACTCCTTCAGCCGGTTTACAATCGTTGTCTTCCCCGACGCAGTTCCTCCTGCGATTCCGATCACCCACACCTTATCCACCGTATTTTCCCCCTCTTTTGGATCTGTAACAGCTGTCTTCATCTGAATGTCAAAGTTGTTTTTATTATATACCCGTGGGAGTAAATTACAAGCGCAAAATCACTTTCTTCCCCCGCCCTTCGGTTGACACCGTCCCCTTTTCGCTCTAAACTATAAAAATAGAATGATCACAATGAGAGGAGTTGCCCTGTTGAAAAAAGAACAGAAGCATTTATTGATATACTGTGCCCTTCTTTCCCTGCTGTTCCTGGCTGTCTGCTCACAGTCATCCTTTCTTTATCCTCTGAATGACTGGTATGATGCCAATGACTTTCTGACCATGGGAAAAGGGATTCTCCACGGCCTTGTGCCCTACCGGGATCTGTATGAACAAAAAGGGCCGATTCTGTACTTCCTGCACAGCATCTGCGCACTTGTCCCCGGCCCCCATTTTTTCGGTGTATATCTTCTGGAGGCAGGCGCATTTACAGTCTTTCTGTACTATGCCGCGAAGCTGATCCTCCTGTATCTTCCGCCCAGGGCAGCCTACTGGATCCTTCCTGCACTTTCCGGCCTTCTTCTTTCCTCGGAAAGCTTCTGTCAGGGCGACAGTGCCGAAGAGCTCTGCGCCGCCCTTCTCATGGTATGCCTGTATGACACGATGGAATATTTCACCCGCAGCTATCCCGGCCCCATCCCTTACCGGAAGCTTTTTACCAACGGCCTGCTTGCGGGCGTTATCTTCTGGATCAAATATACCCTCCTGGGACTGCACCTGGCTTTTATGGCCGTTCTGTTCTTCCTGTATCTGAAGAGGAAAAAGTACAGGCGGTCGGCCGCAAGCTGCCTGGTATTTCTTGCCGGAATGGCCCTTCCGGCTGTCCCTGTGCTGATTTATTTCGCATTCCACGGTGCACTTTCGGATCTCATGCAGGTATACTTCTATAATAACATATTCCTGTATGACAGCCAAAAGTCCTCTGGTATTTTTTCTCTGGTGCTTACCATTTTTCTTCGCATCGGAGATACCTTTTTCCGGAACCTGCAGTTTTCCCTGTTTACCGTTATCGGAGTACTGGCCTTCCTTCTGACGGGAAGATTTCTGTCCTGTGCCGCCGGAAAGCTCATGCTGCTTCTGGAGGCCGGTTTTCTTGCATTTTTCATTTATACCGGAAGCAACTTCCCCTACTATGGATATATTCTCTGCATCTTTCCTGTCCTGGGCTTTATCGCCATCGGTGCGCTGGCAGAATTCCTTACCGGCAAATGCAGACAGCTTCCGTCACCCAGGGAAATGGCAGAAACCATCCGCCGATCCCTCCATCACCTGCTGATGCGCTTTCTTCCGCCTCAGTTTATGGGAAGCTTCGGAAATGATCCGGCGTACAGCAGCACGGACTTCCGAAAGGAAGACGGGCATGCCTCCCGCCGCACCTGGGACGCCTCAGCTCAGGCAGAGGCCTCCCGGTTCCGCCCCGGATATCTGCTGGCGATACTTGTTTTTCTGCTCTTTGCCTTTTACAAAAGTCCCAATACGTACAGGATCGGTACGCCCAGGAAGGAGCTCGTTCAGTATCAGTTTGCGGAAATTATACGGGAGACCCCTGATGCCACACTGCTGAACTATGGCTTTCTGGATGCCGGATTTTATACTGTCTGTGACATTCTTCCCACGGAACGCTTCTTTCAGATGCAGAATATCAGCTATGAAGCCTTTCCGGAGATGATGGATTCCCAGAACGAATGCATCCGGGAACAGCGGGTGGATTACCTCATCCTGAGGGGCGAGGAGGTCCCGGAATGGATCCTCGATTATTACTGTATCGTAAAAGAGCAGCGTCAGCTGTATGAGGGCGCCAACGTAAATTATATTCTTCTTCAAAAAAAGCCGTCAGGTGCCGACACCACCAGATAACTGTAAGGGGTATGTCCCGTTTCCGGAGCATACCCCTGTTTTTAAGCCTCTGTCTTCAGCGAAAGTGCAAACATCTGCCTCATCTTTTCCTCTGTCATCACATATGGGAAATTTGCCAGCTTTTTCACATTGGACATCATTCCCTTCGCATAACGGTCCAGCTCCGCTTCCGTGATAGAATACTCCCCGATCAGCTCTGTAAGGAATTCCCTGAAATCTTCTTCCTTTTCGAAGCCGAGAAGCGAAAGCGCCCGCTTCACCTTCTCCCTGTCCTCAAACGCCTCCATGTATGCATACTGGAACAGACCTACCGCCACCCCGTGGGGAACACCCTTTTCGTAGGTAAGGTAATAGCTCATCCCATGGGGAAGAGAGGTTCCCGTATGACTGATGGCCATTCCGGCAATGGTGGAGGCCTCCATCAGATACTGATATTCCTGCTGCCCCGGTGCTCCCGACCGAAGTGCCTCCTTTGCCCTTGCCCAGAGGCTCATTCCCCGTTCGCTCAGCATCTCATTAAAGGAATTCGCCCCTTTATTCAGATAAGACTCCAGCAAATGGGCCAGCGCATCCACCGCTGTACTCACCAGGATCCCCGGACCGGCACAGCTTAAATATTTCGCATCCACCAGCGCCAGATCCGCGAAAATCCGGTAGCTGATGCTCCGCTTGGTATGCTCTTCATGATAAGTCAGCACCGCATAGGGCGTAGTCTCCGAACCGGTCCCTGCCGTTGTGGGGACCTCCGCCAGCGGAAGCGCTTTCAGCTCCTTGGGCTCATACAGGCATTTTGCCGTCTCCTTGGGATTCGCAATCAGAAGTGCAATGGCCTTGGCTGCATCCATGGGTGAACCGCCGCCGATGCCTATCACAAAGTCCACGCCCTCCTGCTTTCCCAGCTCTGCCGCCTCTGCCACGGTCTCCACAGACGGATTTTCCTCCACCCGGTCAAACAGCACAAAGCTTCTCCGCTCCTGCTTCAGCGCTTCCTCCACGTCAGCCAGGGAGCCGTTTACTTTCGAGGAATGCTTTCCGGTGATCAAAAAAGCCTTCTTTCCCAGAGCGGCCAGCTCCTTTGCATGCTTTTTCACCGCATCGGTTTCCTGATAAACCATGGTCGGCATGTAAAATCTCATCTCTGATGTCCTCCTTTCCTGTGTCCGCCGCATCTTACAGAGCCGCGCGGTAAATCGACACGATCGCTTCCTTATCAAGCGGCATGAAGGCATATTTCAGCTGCGGTACAACCTTTTCTGCCATCTCCTCAAACAGCTGATCATCGATCCCCACCTCCGTCAGCGTGGACGGAAGTCCCAGCTGCCTGAAGTATTCCGCAGTTTTTTCAATCGCCAGTCCGGCCGCCTCCATATCCGGAAGCTCCTTCGCGATCCCCCACACATTCACACCGTAGGCTTTGAATTTCGGTGCCGTATCCTCATTCAACACATAGCGCATCCAGTGTGGTGTCAGAATAGCCAGACCTACCCCATGAGTAATGTCATAATATGCACTCAGCTCATGCTCCATCGGATGTACACTCCATGCAACCGGCTTTCCCAGACTGATGAAATCGTTGATCGCCCAGCTGCTGGCCCACATCAGATTTGCCCTTGCCTCGTAATCCTGGGGCTCCTCTACTGCCTTCACACCGAATTCTATACAGGTTTTCAGCAGGCCTTCCGCCATACGGTCCTGCATATAGCCATCTGTACGGGAAAAATATGCCTCAAAAATGTGAGACATGATATCCGCTGTTCCGGCCGCCGTCTGATAAGCGCTGACACTCTCGGTATAGGAAGGATCCAGAATAGAAGCTGCAGGGCGAAGCAGCGGACTTCCGGTTCCGATCTTGTCATGAGAGTCCATGTCCGAAATGACGGCAAAGGTATCCATCTCCGATCCGGTGGCAGCCAGTGTCAGAATAGATACGATAGGAAGCGCCTTTTTAATCGCCCGGCCGTTTTTCACCAGATCCCAGGCATCCCCGTCATAACAGGCTGCTGCCGCAACCATCTTGGCACAGTCAATGGTGGAACCGCCGCCGATCGGAAGCACCACCTCAATCGCTTTCTCCCGGCAAAGCTGCGCGCCCCTGCGCACAGTTGTGATTCGCGGATTCGGCTCCACACCGGAAAGCTCCTCCCAGGACATTTTGGCTTCCTCAAGAAGCCCTGTCACCGTATCGTAGATTCCGTTCTTCTTAATGCTGCCTCCGCCATACACAAGCAGCACCTTCCTCCCATAAGGTGCCAGAATCTTTCCAAGCTTTTCCACCTGACCCTTTCCAAAATAAATATTCGTTGGAATGGAATATACAAAATTTTTCATCGGATTTCCTCCTTCATCTCTTTATGTATTATAAAATTACAGCCATTTGATCTACACATCACAGATAAAACTCGTTTTTCTTCGGTTCGATGAACAGATGCCCCTTCTTCTCAATCATCATGGAGATCTGCGCTTCATCGGTTTTCT
Organism: Lachnospiraceae bacterium; assembly: GCA_022763925.1. Taxonomy (GTDB): domain Bacteria; phylum Bacillota; class Clostridia; order Lachnospirales; family Lachnospiraceae; genus JAGTTR01. The sequence continues at coordinate 1,349 of JALERW010000188.1, read as the reverse complement.
TTGCCCTCACCGGACAAACGGAAACGCAGTGCATGCAGGACAGGCATCTGTCGGCATCAATCACCGATGGTCTTTTCGAATCGATGGCATGGACCGGACAGGTCTGCGCGCACAAACCGCAGCCGGTACAGGTTTCCTCCGTCTGTATCTTCATGGGAATCACACCATACGGCTTATACGGACGGCTGCCGGGCACCCCGGCATGCATGGCGGTACGCTTATCCTTCACCGCTTCCATAAATGCCGCGATCTGTCTCCTTTCTGTTTCATCCGGCCTCCCCTGACCGAACACATGCAGAATGGAATGCTCACATACCACACACATGGCCCCGATTACCGTAAGCCCGATATCCTCGCAGATATCCTTCAGCTCCAGCAGCGTATCCTCATATGCCCGGTTTCCGTATGTCACCGCCAGGACGGCGCGGCCGCCGTTCCCTTTCAGCCTTCCGAGACGCTCCGCCGCTATGGAAGGAACTCTGCCTCCAAAGGACGGGACTCCGATCAGGCACAGCTCCCCCGGAAGAAGCTCTCCATAAGCTTCTGTCCCAAGGTCTATCGTATCACCGGTTTCACCGGTCTGCTCCGCCAGAAATTCCACCAGCCTCCTGGTCGTTCCGGCTGCACTGAAATATATCTTCTTCATTTCCTTTTCTCCCCCTTTTCTCTTTGACAGTCAGCACAATAGAATTATATCATTTTCCGAAGCCCGCTGCACGCAAAGTCTCCTTTTTCATACAGATTTCTCACAGCCACAGGTGTATCCCGACGAATTGACTTTTGCCTCTCCCTATAATAAAATACCAGATAAGAAACCGGTAAAGGGGAAGGTCTATGGGAAAGAAAAGCCAGAAAAACACGAAAGCAAAAATTGTCTCCGCTGCCTGGAGGCTCTTCTACGAGCAGGGCTACGACGATACGACCATTGATGAAATCATAGAGGAATCCGGAACCTCCCGCGGTTCCTTCTATCACTATTTTGACGGAAAGGATGCACTGCTCTCCTCCCTCTCCTATCTCTTTGACGAGAAATACGAGGAACTGGCCCCGGAGCTTTCCGACGACATGCCCGCATTTGACAAGCTGCTTTACCTGAATCAGGAGCTGTTTTCCATGATCGAAAACAGCATTTCCCTGTATCTGCTGGCCAATCTGCTCTCTTCCCAGCTGATTACCAAAAGCGATAAGCATCTCCTGGACCGGAACCGCTTTTACTATCGGCTGCTGCGAAGGATCGTCATGGACGGACAGGCCTCCGGGGAGCTTCGCAGCGATATGTCTGCCAATGAGATTGTAAAAATGTACGCTCTGTGTGAGCGGGCGCTTCTCTATGACTGGTGTATCTGCAA
>JALERW010000172.1 GCA_022763925.1 Lachnospiraceae bacterium | reverse complement strand
AAATGAAGTCCCCGGGGGGCCAGACCTTTTTTACAGTCCGTATAAAAAATATGCCCGGCAGTAATGTAGGTGCAGCCCAGCCGCTCGGCTTCCCGCGCCTCCTCCACCGTATGGCAGGAAGCGCCAAGCACCCGAAAATTTCTCCGCTGCTGCCCGGAAAGCGACTTAAGAACCGGAAGCGGCAGATGGATGGCATCCACCCCCAGGTGCTCTGCCGCCTGCGGATAGCTGTGCAGAATGCAGGGAACCTGCCTGGCCCTTACAATGGGAAGCACCTTCTCTGCCAGCACCTCATATTCTTTTGCAGACAGATCCTTCTCCCGCAGAATGATCCCCGCACACCCGCCGGAGGCAATCCGCTCAAGCCGTACAAGAAAATCTTCCCCGCAAAGGGAACGGTTGGTAATACATAAAATATCAGACATAAAGATAATCATTCAGCACCGGCTGAAGCCCTTCTGCGGAAATATCCGCGTACATTTTCCCGAAGCTTCTGCTGTCATTGATCTCAAACTGCTCGTCGCCTTCTGCTTCACCGCTTTCCTTTCCCGTGTATTTGCTCTCGTGATCTCCGATTCCGGTGGAAACTCCGGCCGAAACCTTTGTGGCAGCAATTTTCACGATGCCGTTCCGGAACTGCTCGCTTTCCCTGGAAGAAACGGTGATTCCTGCAAATGGAAGAAAGATCCGATAAGCGCATAATACCTGGCACAGCTGTCTCTCATGGACATCCAGGGGATTGATTTTGTCATTATTTACAATGGGACGCAGCCGGGGGCAGGACAGAGACATCTCCGCATGGGGGTATTTTCGCTGCAGATAATATACATGAAGACCAGTGGCCAGCGCGTCTTTGCGGAAATCCGCCAGTCCCAGCAGCGCCGAAAAGCCTACTCCGCGCATTCCTCCCATGAGCGCCCGTTCCTGAGCTTCAAAACGGTACGGCCAGACCCTTTTATGACCGAGCAGATGCAGGGTCTCATATTTGTCCGGATCATAGGTCTCCTGGAACACCGTGACGTAGTCCGCGCCGCATTCCCGAAGATAACGGTACTCGTCACTGTTTACAGGGTAGATCTCCAGACCCACCATACGGAAGTATTTCCGGGCCAGCTTACAGGCCTCTCCAATATATTCCACCCCGCTCATGGAACGGCTTTCTCCTGTAAGCATCAGGATCTCTTCCATTCCGGAGTCTGCAATGATCTTCATCTCATGCTCGATCTGCTCCGCATTCAGCTTCATACGCCTGATATGGTTATAACAGTTGAAGCCGCAGTAAATACAGTAATTATCACAATAGTTGGCAATATAAAGCGGGGTAAAGAGATATACCGTGTTTCCGAAATGCTTCCGGGTCTCCAGGCGGGCTTTCTGTGCCATCTGCTCCAGAAAAGGCTCCGCGGCAGGGGAAAGCAGCGCCTTGAAATCCTCAATAGAACAGCTCTCATGCTGAAGAGCCGCCTGCACATCCCGGGCAGTGTAGCTGACGGCATCATACGAATTCATCTGGGAAATAACCTTCTCCATGACATCCGAGCGAATCTGCTCCATTCCCGGAAGATATTCCATATGGTTTCTCCGGCTGGAAGGATCGTTTTCCAGCTGATGCTTGCGTCTTAACGCCTCAGGGCTCAAAAATTCCGAGTCTACAAAAAACTGATTTTCCATATTCTGTTCCTCCTCTAATCCCGCAAAAAGCCGGTAAGCGGGTCAGAAGCGGAGGCTCCCCGTACCAGGACACGGCCAAGACCGGAGAGATATGCCTGCCGTCCCGCTTCAATAGCCTTTCGGAAAGCCAGGGCCATCATGGGCAAATCCCCCGCAGTGGCAAGAGCGGTATTTGCCATGATGGCTGCCGCCCCCATTTCCATCGCTTCACAGGCCTGAGAGGGCCGGCCGATCCCGGCATCCACAATGATCGGCAGATCGATCTCATCGATCAGAATCTGAATAAAATCCCGGGTGGCCAATCCCTTATTGGAGCCTATGGGAGATGCAAGGGGCATAACTGCTGCCGCTCCTGCATTTACCAGATCCCTGGCCGCGTTAAGATCCGGATACATGTACGGCAGGACAACAAAGCCCTCTTTCGCCAGAATCTCTGTGGCTTTTATGGTCTCATAATTGTCCGGCAGAAGATATTTGGAGTCATGCATGATCTCGATCTTGACGAAATCACCGCAGCCCAGTTCCCTGGCAAGACGGGCAATCCGCACTGCCTCCTGGGCGTTTCGTGCACCGGATGTATTGGGAAGCAATGTAACTCCCTTTGGGATGTAGTCCAGAATATTCTCATGATCCTTCGTATTGGCCCGGCGTACAGCCAGCGTAATAATCTCCGCCCCTGCATCCCGAACGGCAGCCTCTATCAGCTTCAGAGAATATTTCCCCGAACCGAGGATAAAACGGGAGGAAAATTCATGTCCTCCGATTACCAGTTTGTCATTTGTCTGCATATATAATTCCCTCATTTCTGTTCTTCTTTTATACTTCGGTCTCCCCGGCGAGCAGCCTGAGAATCATGTTTGCCTCGTGGGCCGCACATACCAGTACCCGGGCGGAGATCAGTCCGAGACCGGCAGCGGAGTCAGATACCTCATCTCCGCACAGGTAAAAATGCGAAGAGATCCGACGCGTACGGATGCTGTTTGAACTTCTAAGACCAGCCATTCCGGAGGCAGCCACCAGATATTTGTCCGGAAAATGCTCGAGCACACCGGATACCAGCATGGCCTTGGCCTCCGGCCGGTCAAAGGCCTCGCAGATCAAATCTTCCTGCGAAAACAGCTTTGGAAGATTCTCCTCCGTCACCCGAAGCGTATCCGTTTCCACCCGGCAGTAGGGAGCAATCTCCTGAAGGGTCTCCCTCAGTGCATCGGTCTTATACTGCCCCAGCTGCCGCACAAAATACTGCTGGCGGTTGAGATTACTCATATCCACCCGATCAAAATCAATGAGATGAAGACTCCCCACACCTGCCCGGGCCAAAGCAATGGCCACATTGGAGCCAAGACCTCCCAGACCGCACACCGCGACTCTCGCAGCACAGAATTTTTTCTGAAGCTCTTCTCCGTGTCGCTCACAGAGCGCCTGATAAAACTGTTCTTTTGTCGGCACCATATCAGCCGCCCCCCACAAAGCTGACGACTTCCACCACATCGCCATCTTCCAGAACCGTCTCCTCATACAGGCGTTTAGGAACGATCTGTCCATTCTTTTCCACCGCAATACGCATGGGATCAAAGGAAGTCCCCTTAAGATACTCCGTCACTGTCTTTCCGGCAATCGGCAGTGCCTTTCCATTTACCTGAACCAAATTTTCTCCTCCTTTTTATTCGCAAAGCGCTTTTTTCCACAAAACGAATGCCATATGCAGCAAAAAGGCCGCACAAAGAAATACACCCGCGGTGGTGTACCCCTTCGTGCGGCCTTTGCCTTGCACTCTATCTTACATATTAACACAAAAATCCTTCAAGTCAAGGAATAACGGTTACCGTTTGTTGGAACGGCGCCAGATATGCATCTTCTCCGCTTCCGCGATCAGTTCATCACGGAAATTGGGATGTGCAATACCGATAATGGCCTCTGCGCGCTCCCAGGTGGACAGGCCTTTGAGATTTACCTTGCCATACTCCGTTACAATATAGTGAACACAGGAACGGGGATCGGTGGCAATCGCTCCGGTCGTCAGTGTGGGAACGATACGGCTCTTTAAATTACCCTGCTTGTCTGTCATGGTGGAGGACATGCAGATGAAGCTCTTGCCTCCTTTGGACAGATAGGCACCCATCGCAAAATCCAGCTGTCCACCGGTTCCGGAAATGTGTCTGGTACCTGCAGATTCCGCATTCACCTGACCGAACAGGTCCATATCGATGGCATTGTTAATAGAAATAAAGTTATCGATCTGAGAGATCACATGGACATCGTTGGTGTAATCCACCGGTGCAGCCATAACCTCCGGATTGCGGTTTACATAATCATACAGCTTCTGGGTACCTGCAGCAAATGCAAATACCTGACGGCCCTTGTCCAGCTTCTTGCGGCGGCCGGTGATCTTTCCTGCTTCCGCCATATCCACAAAGGCATCCACATACATCTCGGTATGTACAGACAGATCCTGAAGATCGGACTCCGCAATCATGGCACCGATGGTATTGGGCATGCCGCCGATTCCAAGCTGCAGGCAGGCGCCATCCGGGATCTCAGGCACTACCAGATTGGCCACTGCAATATCAACCTCTGTAGGTGCTCCGCCTCCGCCAAGCTGAGCCACCGGAGGATTCTCACCTTCAACAACCATATCCACATCTTTAATGTTGATCTCGGTTCCGGTCAGTCCATATACCCAGGGCAGATTCTCGTTCACTTCCACGATAATGCATTTTGCCCGTGCAAGGATATCACTCAGATGAGAAGCATTCAGGCCGAAATTGAAATTTCCGTGCTCATCCATAGGGGTTGTCTGAAGCATTGCCACGTCCACCGGCTCCAGATGCTCCCGGTAAAAGCGGGGAAGCTCTGAATAACGCATGGGGCCGAAATAGCCCATTCCCTTGCCGATGATCTTCCGGTCCACACCGCTGCAGTGCCAGGAGTTCCAGGTAAAATGATCCCCTGCATCCTCTGCTTTGCAGATCTCCGGCATCCACATGGTCACACCGCCGCGCACCTTCACGTCAAAGAGCTCATCCTTGCGCGCTGCCAGTGCCTTGTCCAGTGCAATCGGATGATTGCCGCACCAAGTGTAGTCCACCCAGTCACCGGACTTTACAACCTTCACCGCTTCCTCTGCAGTGGTAAGCTTCTGCTGATATAATTCCTGATAATTCATGTTTTTATCCTCCCACTTGATCGTTCCTGCCCATTGGGCGAAAATTGCCAAATTTTAGACAATTGTATCATATATGCACCGTTTTTGCAATCAAAACCGGAAATCCTGCCGTCAATCCTGAGGCCTCTGATAGAACCGGCCGGTGATCTGTTGGGTATTCATCACATTGATAAATGCTTTGGGATCCATCTCGTGAATCTTCGTAACGACTCTTCTTGCCTCATCCCTGGACACAACGGAATAAACCATTTTCCTTGTCTTGTAAAGATACAGGCCAATCCCCTTGAACAGGGTAGCGTCATGATGCGTATTATCCCGGATCACCTGATATACCTCATTTGGGTATTCGGTAATAATAAACAATGTCTGCTTCTGATACCGCTGATACATGGTATGCAGTACCTGAGTGGACGTATACTGGAAAATGATGGAGTACATTGCCTTGGTCCACCCGAACAGAGAACCGGCCACTAAAAGAATCACCACATTGATCATCATGATATAATTCCAGGCATCTATCCCATAACGTTCCGAAAGGAAAATGGAAATAAAGTCCGTTCCTCCGGTGGTGGCATTGGCCTTCAGACAGATCGTCACGGCCAGTCCATTGATGATTCCTCCGAAAATCGCATTCAGAAGCACCTCATCCGTCACGGGAGCTGAGGGAATCAGATCCACAAGGAACCCGCAAAGAACAATGGACAGCACAGAAAGCCCCGTGAATTTCTTTCCGATAAATTTAAAGCTGATAAAGGCGGGAATACTGTTCAGCACCACATTAATGGCTGTGTATGGAACATAAATCCCCAGGAATGCCTGAAAGCATTCCTGCAAAAGCAGGGACAGCCCCGTAAAGCCTCCCGGAATAAGCCCTGCCGCATGTACAAAGGTATTAATATTCCAGGCCATGACAGCCGCCCCCGCCACGACCATAAGAACCCGTTTCCAGTCTTCCAGTCCGTTTTTCTCCATAAAGCCCTCCGTATTTCTTTCGTTTCTTAAAGGAGCTGTTTTCTCAGTTCCTCCCCTGATTTTGAGGAAAGATACGCCGGTGCGATATCAAATACGGTTTTACAGCCGCTCTGCCCTTCCGCAGCCAGCCTTGCGGCTGCCCGGGCATATGCCACGAGAACACTGGCGGTAAATTCCGGATTGGAATCCAGCTTCAGGCTGTACTCAATGATATGCTTGTTCTCCCCTTCCCAGCCGGTCTGTCCGCTGCGGATCACAAAACCTCCGTGAGGGATCGCGCTGTGATCTCTTAAAAATTCCTCCTCACTGATAAAATGAACGGTCGTGTCGTAGTCTGCGAAATAATTGGGCATGGTCACGATCTCCTGCTCGATCCTTTTAAGATCCGCACCCTCTTCGGCTACAACAAAGCATTCTCTTATATGCTTTTCTCTGGTGGACAGCACCGGATTCTCTCCGTTTCTGACCGCCTCCAGCGCTTTGTCCACCGGGATCGTATACTGCTTTGCATTCTTTACTCCCGGGACGCGGCGGATCGCATCGGAATGTCCCTGGCTGACTCCTTTTCCCCAGAAGGTATAATCACTTCCCTCCGGAAGAATGGCGTTGGCATACAGACGATTCAGAGAAAACAGGCCCGGATCCCAGCCGACAGAGATCAGTGCCACATGTCCGCTTTCCTTTGCAGCAGCATCTACCCCTGCAAAATGCTCCGGAATTCTCGCATGGGTATCAAAGCTGTCCACCACATGGAACAGCTTCGCATATTCCGGTGTCTGCGCCGGAAGATCCGTCGCACTGCCTCCGCAGAGCATCAGTACATCGATCTCGTCTCTGAGATCTGCGGCAGCCTCTGCCGGATATACCTTTACTCCTTCTGTCAGGATATGCACATCCTTTGGATCTCTTCTGGTAAATACCGCAGCCAGCTCCATGTCAGCATTCTGGCGGATGGCACACTCAATGCCGCGTCCAAGGTTTCCATATCCCATAATTCCTATTCTTATACTCATTTTCTATCCTTCCTTTATCTTTTATAAGTAATTTCATTACAATACTATTTTCTATAGAACTGCATTTCTTGTCAAGAAAAAGGAGGAGAAACTGTCATTTTTCTCCTCCCGGTACTATTCTTCTATTTCAGGAAACCATTGATGATCTGCGCTTCCGCTTCTTCCTCGGTAAGCCCCAGAGTCATCAGCTTGATCAGCTGTTCTCCTGCGATCTTTCCGATGGCAGCCTCATGGATCAGGCTGGCATCGATATTATTTGCCGTAAGCTGAGGCACTGCACTGACGCTGGCCTGATCCATAATGATGGCATCACACTCCGTATGCCCCGCACAGGCATTATTGCCGTTGATCTTTGACAGGAACAGCTGATGAGAGGTATCTCTTGCCACGGAACGGGAAACCACATCCGCGCTGGAATCCACCCCGTTAAGATCCACCTCAAAATCCGTCTCCGCCGTCTGCTTTCCATGGGTCATGATCTTCTCCCGGATAATCAGCTTTGCTCCGTCAGAAAGCTTCGCCCGGGTCGTCCGTTTTGTGGAATCCACGCCCTTGATCTGAACCGTATCCATCTCCATGTATCCGCCTTCCTCAATCTCCACCACGGTAGTGGGATTCAGGATCCGCTCGCCATTGCCGTCGCCTGCCCCATAATGCTTCTCAATATATTTTACCCGGGCATTTTTCCCGACAAAGAACCTGTGAATTCCATCATGCTCGGAATCCTTGTCTCCGCTGTTATGAATTCCGCAACCGGCCACGATCGTCACATCGGAATCTTCACCCACATAAAAATCATTATATACCATTTCTTTCAGCCCGGACTGACTTAAGATCACCGGAATATGCACACTCTCCTTCTTTGTGCCGGGCTTAATGATAATATCTATGCCCGGCTTGTCTGTCTTGGTCACGATATCGATATTGGCTGTCGTATTCCGGGCGATCCCCTGCCCGTTGGAGCGTATATTATAAGCCCCCTCCGGGACCTCATGAAGACCCGCAACCTGCTCTAACAAACTTAACTGTATTGCGTCCATTCTGCTCATTCTCCTTTATATGCATCTATTTGCATTTCTTATCATCGTCTTCTTCCCTGCTTATTCTGCGCTGTAAAATCTGCAGCTTTCCGAACCGCACAGAAGCTTCGGAAGCACCTTCTCCTTCGTTCCCACCTCAGTGATCTCTCCGTTGGCAATTACCACAATCTTATCCGCAATATTTAAGATACGCTCCTGATGGGAAATAATCAGAATAGATCCCTGCACATCCTCATGCAGCTTTTCAAACACATGGATCAGGTTATTAAAACTCCACAGATCGATCCCGGCTTCCGGCTCATCAAATACAGACAGCTTCGTTCCTCTTGCTATGATCATGGCGATCTCGATCCGCTTCAGCTCTCCTCCGGAAAGGCTTGCATTCACCTCACGGTTAATATAATCCGCGGCGCACAAGCCCACCTCAGACAGATAGGCACAGGCCTCCTGCGTACTGATTTTCTTCCCGGCTGCCAGGGTGATCAGATCCTTCACCGTGATTCCCTTGAAACGGACCGGCTGCTGAAAAGCAAAGCTGATACCCTTTCTGGCTCTTTCCGTAATATTCAGATCTGTAATATCTTCTCCGTCCAGAAGGATCTGTCCAAAGGTCGGACGGTAAATTCCGGAAATTATTTTCGCCAGTGTGGATTTGCCGCCTCCATTCGGCCCGGTAATTGCTACGAACCGGTCTTCTATTTTTAAATTTATATTCTTTAATATTCCTATCTCTTTCTGATCCTCATTTACCTCATAAGAGATATTGCGTAATTCCAGCATGAGCTGCCTCCTTCGTAAAAAATCTCGAGTTTTATTTTACCATATACCGGAAGAAAAGGAAATGCACAAACTTGCTTTCTCCCTGCAATTATACGCTCAGCCCCCCTGCCTTACATAAGGTATCGATCTCTTAAAATCCGGTGTTCTTCCTTACCGATTCCCATCTGTGTTTTCAGAAATTCATCCATGGAACCATACGTTTCTGTCACCGTATCAAGGAGCCGCTCAAGATAGCTTTCTCTTGCGGTATTCATGATCCGTACCCCCTCCAGTACCTTCGGATCCGGGATCTTTGCAGACAACATCCCCAGCATACGCTCAAGATCCTGTTCCAGATACCGGTTTGTCAGAAGGTAATCCTCCCGGATTGTCTCCCCGGGCACTCCCAGTGCATACAGAATCAGTATCGCTCCTGTCCCGGCACGATCCTTTCCCGCGGAACAGTGCCACAAAAGAGAACCCTCCTCCTGACACAGCAGCAGCTCAAAAAAATGCCGATACTGCTTAAGAGTGTATTCCTCCGTCACCAGCTGTGCATACATATCGGACATAAAATGCTCCGGTCCGTCCGGATCTGTCTGTATCAGATCCACCAGAAACCTAAGGAGCCCGAAATTCTCCGTCTTCTCTTCATGGGTCATTCCCATCTGTGCCTCGCTCAGCACCGGGTTATGTATATAGTTCACACCCTCCATCACCGGGTCCGGCTTTTCCATTGCCTCCGCCAGCGTCCTGAAATCCACGATGGTCCGAAGCTCATACTCCCGGGTCAGGATTCTTATGTCATTCTCCGTAAGTCCGGACAGATTTTCGCTCCGAATCAGCCGGTGAGGCCGGATCCTTCTGCCATCTACTGTCCGATAGCCTCCCAGGTCTCTGATGTTCCTTTTTCCTTCCAGCTTGATCCGATCTCCCGGAATTTTCTCCGCCATATCTGTCTTCTCCTCTGTTTTATTCTCTTTCCATTACTGATTATAACGAACTTACGTCTCTTATGCAAGTTTCTTACTTGTCTGTATTCTTCCGGTAAGCTATAATAGCGTCAATGGAATTTTATATTACATAGAAAAGGGGATATCCGATCTACATGAATAAGAAAGACATCAACGAAATCCGCCGGCAGTTTACCCCGGACAACTGTACCATCACACGGCTCTGCGGCTGCTATGTGGACAGTGAAAAGAACAAAAAGACAGAAATCAGGGAAGCCTTTCTCTCTCTGCCCGAGGAAGAGATCTTCAAATATTTTGACATTTTCCGAAAAACCCTCTCCGGAACCATCGGAAGAAATCTGCTTAACATGGAATTCCCGCTGGACAGTGAGTTTACCGGAGGCACCCAGGAATTTCTGTTAAGACTCAGAGACAGTCAGCTTCAGGAGCCTGCGCTTCTGGAGGCGTTTTACGATAAAATCATCTCCTCCTATGAATACGGAGAGAACTACCTGATCCTGCTCATCCATGCTGCCTACGACATTCCCGGAAAGGCCTCCGACGATACGGAAATGTTTGATGCCTCCGATGAGGTATACGAGTACATTCTGTGCAGCATCTGCCCAGTAAATCTTTCCAAGCCGGCTCTCAGCTATAATGTGCAGGACAACTGCTTTCAGGACCGTATCCGGGACTGGATCGTGGAGATGCCCTCCCTGGGCTTTCTCTTTCCCGCTTTTCAGGACCGCAGTACGGATCTTCACAGCCTCCTCTACTATTCCAAAAATACCGAGCAGCTGAACTTTACGCTCATCGACCAGGTATTGGGATGTGCCCAGCCGATTTCTGCCGGAGAACAACGAGAGGTATTCCAGACACTGATCGAGGATACGCTGGGTGATACATGCGCCTACGAGGTTGTCCGGAATATCCACGACAACCTCAGTGAAATGATGGAAGAGCACAAGGATGAACCGGAGCCTCTGATGCTTGACAGGGATGAAGTAAAGTATCTCTTTGCCAAAAGCGGCGTGGAAGAAGCAAAGCTTCAGGAATTTGACCGGCAATATGAGAAAACTGCAGGGGAGGATACCATGCTTATGGCATCCAATGTGGTGAATACCCGCCGGTTTGAAATCAAAACGCCCGATATTGTCATCCAGGTCAATCCGGAACGCACCGATCTGGTGGAATCCCGGATCATCGACGGACGCCAGTGTCTGGTGATCGCCGTAGATGACCGGGTGGAGATCAACGGCATCTCGGCCCGGACAATGCTTCCGGGGAAACCGTCCCCTGTGCAGGAGACGGATTCCGGGACAGCAGACACCGAAGACTTCAGCGAATAGCCGTACACTTCATTTTGACAGCTTTCTCCTTCGAAGAAGCAGCAGAAGAACAACTGCACCCCCGGCAAGCAGCAGAAAACGTACGGCTCCTCCCACAGAATCCAGATAACGCACCACCCGGCTCCAGGATGCCCCGGCTCCCACTCCCAGCCAGATCAATATCGTATTCCACAGAAGGCTTCCCGCAGCGGTAAGCAGAAGAAAAGGAATTGCTTCCATGTGCGCAAATCCAGCCGGAATGGAAATCAGACTTCTTATAATAGGAACAAAGCGGCAGAAAAATACTGCCGCTTTTCCCTTAGTCTGAAACCAGAGCGCTGCTTTCCTGACATCCTTTGGATCTAATCTCAGAGTCTTCCCTATTTTCCCTGCCAGCACTGCTTCCAGCCGTTCCTGGTTCATGGACCGCCCTACGCCGTAAAGAAACACCGCGCCGATCATGGAGCCGGCGGTAGCGGACAAAATGACGAGCCAGACATTCAGCCCCGCATATACGGTCAGAAATCCTCCGAACGTCAGAATTACCTCTGACGGAATTGGAGGAAAAATATTCTCCAGGGCGATCAGCCCGGCTACACCTGCATATCCAAACCGTTCCATCATGGCTACGATCCATGCCTGCATCTGTTTCCTCCCCAAAAGCTTTTCTTTCTTATCAATATATATACAGCTAGAGAACGGTTCATACCTAAAAAGGCGCACCGCAGGGTAATGCGGTACGCCTTTTTCACATTATGTTATCATTTTCAGAGTAAGATCTTATTTCTCCTTCAGCGCTGCCTGTGCTGCTGCCAGTCTTGCGATCGGCACACGGAACGGTGAGCAGGATACATAGTTCAGGCCAACCTTATGGCAGAACTCTACAGAGCTCGGATCACCGCCGTGCTCGCCGCAGATACCAAGTTTCAGGTCAGGTCTGGTTGCTCTACCCTTCTTCGCTGCCATCTCTACTAACTGGCCAACACCGGTCTGATCAAGTCTTGCGAACGGATCAGACTCATAAATCTTTGCCTTGTAGTAAGCATCCAGGAACTTGCCGGCATCATCACGGGAGAAGCCGAAGGTCATCTGAGTCAGGTCGTTGGTACCGAAGGAGAAGAACTCTGCCTCTTCTGCAATAGCATCCGCTGTCAATGCAGCACGAGGGATCTCGATCATGGTACCGATATGGTACTGCATGTCAGAACCTTTCTCAGCCTTTACAGCCTCAGCGGTCTCTACAACAACATCCTTAACATACTTCAGCTCTTTCTTCTCGCCTACTAACGGGATCATGATTTCCGGAACGATGTCATAGCCTTTCTCAGCCTTTACCTCAATAGCAGCTTCCATAACAGCTCTGGTCTGCATCTTTGCGATCTCCGGATAAGTAACGGCAAGACGGCATCCTCTGTGACCCATCATCGGGTTAAACTCATGTAAGGAATCGCAGGTAGCCTTAACTTCTGCTACAGTCAGTCCCATATCCTCAGCCAGTGCTGCGATATCAGCCTCATCGGTAGGAACGAACTCATGTAACGGCGGATCCAGATAACGAACAGTCATCGGCTTTCCTTCCAGAGTCTCATACATAGCCTTGAAGTCAGCCTTCTGGAATACAAGCAGCTCATTCAGAGCAGCCTCTCTTGCCTCAACAGTCTTGGAAAGGATCATCTTACGGATCTTCGGAATTCTCTCCTCGCCAAAGAACATATGCTCGGTACGGCAAAGGCCGATACCTTCTGCACCTAATTTAACAGCGTTCAGAGTATCTGCAGGTGTATCTGCATTGGTACGAACGCCAAGCTTTCTGTATTTATCAGCCCAGGCCATGATTCTTCCGAAGTTTCCTCCGATCGCAGCCTCAACGGTCTTGATATCTCCAAGATAAATGTTACCGGTAGAACCGTCTAAGGAGATGTAGTCACCTTCCTTGATGGTCTCTCCGCCAAGGGTAAATACCTTAGCTTCCTCATCGATCACGATATCACCGCAGCCGGATACGCAGGCAGTTCCCATACCACGTGCAACTACTGCTGCGTGAGAGGTCATACCACCGCGAACAGTCAGGATACCCTGGGATGCATGCATACCTTCAATATCCTCCGGGGATGTCTCAAGACGAACAAGGATAACTCTCTCTCCTCTTCCGCCGATGCCTGCTGCCTTAGCGTCCTCAGCAGTAAAGTAAACCTTACCTGCTGCTGCTCCGGGGGATGCCGGAAGTGCGGAACCGATTACCTTGCCAGCCTTTAATGCAGCTGCATCGAAGGTCGGGTGCAGTAACTGATCCAGAGATTTTGCTTCAATTCTCAGAACAGCCTCTTCCTCTGTGATCTTTCCTTCATCTACTAAATCGCAGGCAATCTGGATAGCTGCCGGAGCAGTTCTCTTACCGTTACGTGTCTGTAAGAAGAATAATTTACCTTCCTGGATTGTGAACTCCATATCCTGCATATCACGATAGTGGTCTTCCAGCTTCTGAGCGATCTCCATGAACTGCTTGTAGCACTCCGGCAGATCCTTCTCCAGCTGAGTGATCGGCTGAGGAGTACGGATACCTGCAACAACGTCCTCACCCTGTGCATTGATCAGGTACTCACCGAAGATACCCTTTGCACCGGTGGAAGGGTTACGTGTGAATGCAACACCGGTTCCGGATGTATTGCCCATGTTACCAAATACCATGGTCTGTACGTTTACAGCAGTTCCCCAGTCACCCGGAATATCATTCATACGTCTGTAAACGATAGCACGAGGGTTGTCCCAGGAACGGAATACGGCCTTTACAGCCTCCATTAACTGCTCAACCGGATCCTGCGGGAACTCAACACCCTTTTCTTCTTTATATAAAGCCTTGAAACGTGCGATAACTTCCTTCATGTCATTTGCATCAAGGTCGGTATCGTACTTAGCGCCTTTTGCTTCCTTGATCTCGTCCAGAACTCTCTCAAATTTAGCTTTGGAGATCTCCATAACAACATCAGAGAACATCTGGATGAATCTTCTGTAAGAGTCATATGCAAATCTCGGGTTTCCGGTCTTCTTTGCGAAGCCTTCAACAGAAACATCATTCAGACCCAGATTCAGGATCGTGTCCATCATACCAGGCATGGATGCTCTTGCACCGGAACGAACGGATACCAGTAACGGATCCTCCGCGTCACCGAACTTCTTGCCGTTGATCTCCTCCACGGTCTTCAGTGCTGCGAAAATCTGCTCCTTGATCTCGTCAGAAATCTGCTTTCCCTGTGTGTAGTAATCGGTACAAGCCTCAGTCGTAACCGTAAAGCCCTGCGGAATCGGCAGTCCCAGATTGGTCATCTCAGCCAGATTGGCGCCTTTTCCACCAAGAAGGTTTCTCATGTCTGCGTTGCCTTCTTTGAATAAATAAACCCATTTAGCCATTTAAATATTCCTCCTAAAAAATATTTTTAACTTGTATCATGATTAATACAGGACATCCTGTGAACGCAGAAATACCCTGTAAAAATACCAAAATCTTCCCCTTCGATACACCCATGCAAAATCAACCACATATATTTTAACATAATCATCCAAATAGTCAAGGGAAAAGCTCCGTCTTGCGGTCAAAAAAAAGACAAAAAGAGACAGCCCCTCCGGGCTGTCCGAAACATCCAGTCTTCATCAGATTTCTCTTCCGAGCTTCCTGCATTCCTCCAGCTTTCCTGTCTTTTCCACGTCCCCTTTGTCCTTGCAGCCTCCTGCAAAAACGGTTCCCGCTTCCGTCACATCACCAATACACCGCATCCATCCCTTAAAGCATGCATAGGATGTGTCATGGGCATCCGGCTTTGCGCTCTGTGAAACGCTTAAAAATGCCGCCTTCTTAAAATAGAACATCCGCTTTGCCGCTCTAACATAGGAACGGTCAAACAGGATCTTCAGCTGAGCGCTGATACTGTAATAATACAGAGGAGATCCAACGATCACGGCATCTGCCCAGTCATACCCCTCAAAAATCTCCTTCCAGTCGTCCTTCTGACAGCATACCTCCTCATGCCCCTGGCTGTGGCAGTAATCACATCCAAGACACGGATTCAGCCGAATCGACCGAAGATACATGATTTTTACTTCCTTTCCGGCCTCCCTTGCACCTTCGGCACACGCCTCGCACATAAGATCCGTATTTCCACCCTTTCGCGGGCTACCTGATATGATGAATACCTTTTCTGACATCCTGCATCCTCCTCTTTTGTATTCCCCTGCTTCTGCGGGAAAACTATTTCTGTTATTATACTTTAAAACCGATCCTCAGAGAAGATGAACTTTTTCACGAGGACCTCCTACTTTCTGATACCATTTTTCCCCCAAAAAAAGAAGAGCATAACACACTTCTGTGCAATGCCCCTCCATATAAATCACACAAATCAGAACTCAAACTTCTCTTCAAAATAAGCTTTCAGATCTTCAATCTTCACACGCTCCTGCTGCATCGTATCGCGGTCACGCACCGTAACGGCACCGTCCGTCTCGGAATCGAAATCATAGGTCACACAGAACGGTGTCCCGATCTCATCCTGCCTTCTGTAACGCTTTCCGATATTTCCTCTGTCATCAAATTCACAGTTGTATTTTCTGGAAAGCTGCGCATATACCTTCTCTGCGCCCTCGTTCAGCTTCTTGGACAGCGGCAGCACACCAATCTTCACCGGTGCGAGTGCCGGATGGAAATGAAGAACGGTTCTCATATCTCCGCCCTCCAGCTCCTCCTCATCATAGGCAGAACAGAGGAAGGCAAGCACTACGCGGTCCGCTCCAAGAGAAGGCTCAATCACATACGGAATATATTTTTCCTTCTTTTCATCATCAAAATAGGACATATCCTCTCCGGATACATTCTGGTGCTGGGTCAGATCATAATCGGTACGGTCCGCAATGCCCCAGAGCTCTCCCCAGCCAAAGGGGAACAGGAATTCCAGATCCGTGGTCGCCTTGCTGTAGAAGCAGAGCTCCTCAGGAGAATGATCTCTCGCACGCATCTCATCATCCTTGATGCCAAGATTCTTCAGCCAGTCAATGCAGTACTTCTTCCAGTATGCAAACCACTCCAGATCCGTTCCCGGTGCGCAGAAAAATTCCAGCTCCATCTGCTCAAACTCTCTTGTCCGGAACGTAAAGTTTCCGGGAGTGATCTCATTACGGAAAGACTTTCCGATCTGTCCGATACCGAACGGAAGCTTCTTTCTGGAGGTTCTCTGTACATTTTTAAAGTTAACGAAAATACCCTGTGCGGTTTCCGGACGCAGATAAACGGTGTTCTTGGCGTCCTCCGTAACACCCTGGAAGGTCTTGAACATCAGGTTGAACTGACGGATATCCGTAAAATTATGTGCGCCGCAGCTGGGACATTTAATGCCCTTTTCCTCAATGTAATTCTTCATCTGTTCCTGGGACCATGCATCAATGCTTCCCTCAACAGCAATTCCGTTGGCCTCATTGTAATCCTCGATCAGTTTGTCCGCACGGAAACGCTCGTGGCATTCCTTACAGTCCATCAGCGGATCAGAAAAACCGCCCAGATGTCCGCTGGCAACCCATGTCTGAGGATTCATCAGAATCGCACAGTCCACACCCACGTTATACGGATTCTCCATGACGAATTTCTGCCACCAGGCCTTCTTCACGTTGTTCTTCAGCTCTACACCCAGATTGCCGTAATCCCATGTGTTTGCAAGACCCCCGTAAATTTCGGAGCCCGGATACACAAACCCTCTGGATTTTGCGAGAGCCACAATCTTGTCCATTGTCTTTTCCATTTTTCAAATTCTCCTCATGTTCTTATTACTGATTAAATAATCATTATTTGCTGTAGATCACATACGCAAGTCCGCTGGCATCCTCATTCACTCTCGCCAGCTTCTCGCCTTCCACCGTTACATTATCACTGACATAGACAATCTTTCCCGGGGTCTGCACCACAAGCTTCTCCTCCAGAAGGATCACGTAATAATCTCCGTCGATATCATCCAGGGCAGCCGTCTCTGAGCCGTCTCTGCTTACAAAGGATACGTTGGTTCCGTAATTCTTCCCCTGGATATCAGAAACCTTTCCGGCAAAG
The DNA here is from genome assembly GCA_022763925.1 of Lachnospiraceae bacterium. Lineage (GTDB taxonomy): Bacteria > Bacillota > Clostridia > Lachnospirales > Lachnospiraceae > JAGTTR01. The sequence goes on along the minus strand of JALERW010000172.1, from coordinate 2,738 downwards.
AACTGAACATCATTAAAATGCGCATAATCCGCCCAGTTGGAATAGTTCATAATGATCTTAACAGAGCCCCCGCTTACCTTGAAGCTGTCAACCTCAACGCTGTCCTTGCCGTTCTCTGCATTAAACTCCACCACTTCCTGCTCCAGCATATCCTGAAGCTCGTCTTTATCATAATAATCTTTATCAAAGGATTCCACGATTGCTCCGAGGACTTCTCCCTTTTTATTTACATAAACGGAATCCTCTTCCGCGCTGAACTTCATGGAGCAGCCTGCCAGCAACACCGCGGCTGCAGCCAGAAGCAGCAGCTTCTCTGCCTTTCTCATATGTCAGCCTCCAGTTTCAACCATTATCCATTCATTATACAGGTACTATGAAATATTTTCAACCATCATATGTAAAATGTCAAGGGTTTTGAACTTTTTGTCCACATACCGGTCCATATGACGGTTCATCACCATGGACAGCTCTTTTTGTACCTGCTGCGATACCTGAAAGGTGTACAGCTTTTCAACCGGGGCACATATAATATACTGCATTGTATAGAAGGTGGATTCATTCAGCTCAATCCCGTCTGTCACCCTCTTTTGGCACTGATCGCAGACAGCTCCTCCCTTCATTGCCGAAAAGAGCTTCAGCCCCTCCTTTTTCCCGCAGCAGGTACACGAGAACATCTCCGGATATTCTCCGTTGATCACCATGGCCTTCAGTTCATATACTCTTCGGATCAATGGTCTGGAGAGAGACGGTTTCATCAGCGCCCGCAGCGTCTGATACAGAAGCTTCAGCATCGGCAGCTCGTCAGTATTTTCCTTTCCGTAATAATCCGCCAGCTCCAGAAAATAGAAGCCATAGCAGGCACCCTCCACATCCTGGGCCAGCTCACGGAAATAATTCGATATTTCCGTTTGCACAAGCGTATAGGACGTCCTTCCTTCATAAAGCATAAATTCCCCGAATGCAAACGGGTTCGTCCCAGCCAGCAGCGGGCTGTTCTGACGTCTTGCGCCCCTGGCGAAGGCAGAGATTTTTCCCCGCTCCTTTGTCAGCAGGACAATCCTTTTGTCCTGTTCACCCATGGGAATGGCGGAAAGCACCATTCCCGTTACCCGTATTGCCTGGTTCATTCCGCCATACCTTCTTTCATTCTATAACTTCTTAAATTAAATCTCTTTCCTGTCGTAGCCGAAATTCTTCATCAGGAAATCGCTTTCTCTCCAGTCCTTCTTCACTTTCACCCACAGCTGCAGATTGACCTGGCAGTCCAGAAGCCTTTCGATTTCATAGCGTGCAGCGCTCCCGATCTTCTTCAGCATACTTCCCTGCCTGCCGATAATGATCCCCTTATGGGAGTCCCGCTCACAGACGATCGTGGCCTCGATATCTGCCATTTTGCCTCCCTTTCGGTATTTCATCCGGTCAATGGACACCGCAATGCCGTGAGGGATCTCCTCATCCAGACACCGAAGAGCCTTCTCCCGGATCAGCTCCGCCACGATCTGGCGCTCCGGCTGGTCTGTCACGGTGTCTTCATCATAAAACTGCGGTCCGTACGGGAGATATTTGTAAATCACATCCAGGAGTGTATCCGTATTCGTTCCCTTCAGAGCAGAAACCGGTACAATATCTGCAAAATCAAGGATCTTCCGGTATGCATCGATAAAGGTCAGAACCTCTTCCTTCTTTACCGTATCTACCTTATTGATCACAAGGATCACCGGGGTCTTCACTCTGGAAAGCTGCTTTGCAATATGCTGCTCTCCTGCCCCGATATAGGTCGTGGGCTCCACCAGCCAGAGCACCACATCCACTTCCTCCAGCGTGCGCTCCGCCACACATACCATATATTCTCCCAGCTTGTTCTTTGCCTTGTGAATACCGGGAGTGTCCACAAAAACGATCTGTCCCCGTTCGCTTGTATACACGGTCTGTATACGGTTCCGGGTCGTCTGCGGCTTGTTGGAGGTGATTGCGATCTTCTGCCCGATCAGATGATTCATCAGCGTGGACTTCCCCACATTCGGCCTGCCGATCAGCGTCACAAACCCCGATTTATACTGCTCCTTCATTCTTTCTTCTCCTTATCATTCCCGATCACGGGCTTCTCTTTCTTTTTGAGGATTCTATGATAAATGATTTTTACAAACTTGTAAAGCACGAAAAGAATTACCGCAAAGACAACGATATACGGAATATTTGCCACAAAACCGATGGCAAAATTCTTTATCCCCTGTCCGATATTGTAAATGCTCTCGGCAAACCCGTTTTTCATCCGGTACCAGGCGTTTTTCTCCTCCACAGGCGTCTCCCGCTCCACCTCGCAAATATCCATCGTCACCGTGCTGTAATTCACCTGATTGTCATATGTACGCAGCTTTGAGCCATAGGATTCCAGCTCATAGCGCACCTCGGAAAGACGGGTCTCAATCGCAATGATATCCTCCACACTTTCAGCCTTCTCCAGAAGATCCAGGAGCCTCTCCTGCTCCACCTCCAGAGCCTTCTTTCTGCTCTCTGTATCCACATACTGGAGGGTGATATCCTCCACCGATTCACTCTTATTTGTAACATTGGCCAGGTCACTGACTCCCGAAATAAATCCATCCAGCTGATCTGCAGGAATCCTCGCCGTCATGCTGGCATATTTTCTTCCGCGATACGAATAACTGCTGCCGCTGATGTCCGAATGCTCCACATAGCCTTTGCACGCACGGATCTGTTCGGAAAGCTCTTCCAGG
>JALERW010000169.1 GCA_022763925.1 Lachnospiraceae bacterium | reverse complement strand
CGGATCTTCTCTGTAGAGGACGGTATGTATTTCTGTCCGCCAAGCCCGGGCTGCACACTCATGATCAGCACCAGATCCACCAGCGGAAGTACCGGTTCCACTTCGCTTAAAGGAGTTGCCGGATTCAGTGTCACCCCGCAGCGCATGCCTGCTTCCCGGATTGCCTCCAGGGTAGCCTTCAGGTCTTTACATGCTTCCACATGCACAGTCATTCCATCCGCACCGGCCTTCCGGTAATCCTCGACAAACCGTATCGGCTCTTCTACCATCAGATGAACATCCAGAAAAGCATCTGTCACCGGCCGAAGAGAGCTCACGATCGGATCTCCGAAGCTGATTCTCGGCACAAACTGTCCGTCCATCACATCAATATGCACATAACCTGCTCCCGCCTTTACTGCCCGCTGTACATCAGACCCCAGCACGGCAAAATCTGCGGAAAGAATCGAAGGTGCCAGTATATACATCTCAATATCTCCTTTTATTCTTTAATTCTTCATACATCTGCAGATAATTCTCATATCTCACAGAAGAAATCTCCCCGGTCTGTACGGCCTCCTTGACCCTGCAGTCCGGTTCATGGGTATGGGTACACGGAAGAAAACGGCAGCTCCCCTCGTATGGATAAAATTCCGGAATATAGTCCTTAAGCTCCTCCTTCCTGATATCTTCCACATACAGAGAAGAAAAGCCCGGAGTATCCATAATGTAGGTGCGCTCCCCCAGCGGAAACAGCTGGGAATGCCGGGTGGTGTGCTTTCCCCGGTCAATTTTTTCGCTGACCGCTCCGGTTTCCATCAGCCGGCCGCCGGCCAGTGCATTGATAAGCGAGGACTTCCCCACTCCGGAAGGACCCGCTACCGTAGTCGTTCTGCCGCGGATCTCAGCCTTCAGAAGCTCAAGATTCTCTCCCTCCAGGGCACTGGTAAATATCAGGCGGCTCCCGCTTTTTTCATATATCTTCCTCAGTGCTTCCAGCTCCTCTTCCGATACAAGGTCCTTCTTATTAAAACAGATCACTGTCGGAACTCCCTGCCGGCGCATCATCAGCAGAAACCGGTCCAGCAGATTAAAATTAGGCATGGGCTTCACGGAAGCAAAGATTACCAGTGCCTGATCCACATTAGCCACTGCCGGCCGGATCAGCTGATTTTTTCTCGGAAGAATTTCCGAAACATTACCGGTCTTCTCCTCAGCGGAGATCACTTCCATCTCCACATCATCTCCCACCAGAGGCTTGATTTTTTCTTTCCGGAAGATGCCTTTGGCCCGGCACTCGTAAATTCCCTGTTCCTGTTTTGAATCGGAATCCGCATATACATAATAAAATCCGCCGATTCCTTTTATAATCTTTCCCCGCATACCGTATTCCTGCTATGATCCTTCTGTTACTGTCCTTCCTCCGGCGCTCCGCCGCCCTCCGAACTCTCCGGCCCAATACTCACATAAAGCGTGATCGTTGTTCCTTTGGCCGCCTTCGTGTTGGCATCCACCGACTGACTTACCACCAGGCCTTCTCCTACCGTAGCATGGTGCTGCTCCTGCTCGGCCACCTTGAATCCAAGTCCTTCCAGCGTATCCTTCGCATCATCAAAATCTGATCCGACCACGCTGGGTACCGTAACAGTGTCTGCGCCCTTGCTGATCACGATGTCAATGCTTTTTCCCTGCTCCAGCTTGGTTCCCGCATTAACACTCTGGCTGATCACCCGACCTTCCATTACCGAATCACTGTAGCCTTCGGAAACAGTTCCCACCTTGAAGCCGGCCGCACTGATCGCTGCCTGGGCATCTGCCTGGGTCATATTCGCAAGTGTCGGCACCGTTCCGGTCTTCACCTCAGAGCCCTTGCTCACAATGACCGTAATCTTCTGTCCTTTAATCACATCACTTCCGGAAGCCGGATTCGTGGAAATCACCTTTCCCACATCCACCGTATCACTGTAATCCGATTCAATCACACACTCCAGGCCAAGCTCCCGGAGTGCCGATTCCGCCGCACTCTGTTCCTTATTCTCAAGGGATGGAAGACTGAAGGACTCCTCCCCGCTGCATACCGTTACACTGATCGTTGTTCCCGGATCCACCATCTCGCCCTCTTTGACGGACTGGGACATGATCTGCCCTTCTTCGAAATCATCGGACACCTCATAGGACGGCTTGATCAAAAGTCCCAGCCCCTCCAGCGCCTTCTGGGCATCTGCGTACTGTTCGCCCACCAGCTTCGGAACCTCCACACTCTCGACCTCTTCCACCGCCTGATCGTCTTCCTTGTTTTTGCTGCCGAATTTAAACAGTCCGAAGGCCTTTCCGATCAGAACAATGATAATACATACAATAATGACTGCCACAATTATTCCGCCAACAAACATGATCTTTTCCAGATTCGGATTCAGGCCGTCACCGCCCTTCTCCTCGTCCTCGTAATCGTCATCCTCATAGCGGCTGCTCCGGCGTCTTCCCGATCTGCGGCTGTCATAACGGTCATCGTAATCATCGTCATAGCCGTCGTCATAATCGTCATCATAGTCATCCTCATAATCGTCCTCATAGCCGTCATCGTCGTAACCGTCATCCTCATAACCGTCTTCATAATCATCGTCGTAATCATCATCGTAACGGTCATCCTCATCCTCATAATCATCATCCACATACACTGGCTGTCTTCCGGAAGCTTCCATATCATCCTCCGTATAATGCCCACTCTCCTGCTTGATCCGGTCCATGTCACTTTTGGTAAACATCACCGTCTTGGCATTCTCATCCGGAGAAACAAATTTCACAAAGGAAGCATTCGGTGTCACAAGAGACTGCTTCAGATCCTTCAGCAGCTCTCCGGTATTGGCATAACGGCGCTCCTGGCTCTTCTCGGTACATTTCTGGATAATCTGTTCCAGGCTTAACGGAATGTCCGGTGCATACACATGCGGAGGCACCATCTCCTCCTGAAGGTGCTTCACTGCCACCGAGACAGCTGTCTCTCCGTCAAAGGGAACTCTTCCCGTGATCATCTCGTACATGACAATACCAAGGGAATAAATATCGCTTTTGGCATCGCTGTAACCGCCTCTGGCCTGCTCAGGGGAGGTATAATGAACCGAGCCCATGGTCACGGAGCTGATGGTATTGGAGGATGCAACCTTCGCAATACCGAAATCGGTCACCTTCACCTTGCCTTCCCGGGAAATAATGATATTCTGCGGCTTGATGTCCCGGTGGACAATATTGATGTTATGGGCTGCCTCAATGCCCATAGCCACCTGTATCGCAATACTGGTGGTCTCCCGCACCGTCAGCTTCCCTTTTCTTTCAATATAATTCTTCAGAGTGATGCCTTCCACCAGCTCCATAATGATATAGTTAATGCCGTCCTCGTCTCCCACATCGTACACATTTACCACATTCGGATGTGCCAGACGCGCTGCAGCCTGTGCCTCAGCCCGGAACTTGGATACAAAATTCCGGTCATTCCGGAATTCGTCCTTCAGTACCTTGATTGCCACAAAGCGGTTCAGCTTGTGATCCTTTCCTTTATATACATCGGCCATTCCCCCAACTCCGATATGGGAAATTACCTCGTAGCGGTCTCCAATGAACATTCCTTTTCTTAACATATATCCACCTCATCTTCAAACGGTTCTACCAGGACTACGGAAATATTATCCTTTCCGCCGTATGTATTGGCCCTGTTGATCAGTTCTCCTGCTCTTCTTGCGATCTCTTCATCCCTGTTTACGATCTCAAAAATCTCGTCGTCCTCCAGCATATTGGAAAGGCCGTCCGAGCAAAGCAGGATCTTATCGTTATCGCGAAGCTTATGTCCGAAAAAATCCACTTTCACGTCATATCCTGCACCGATCGCTCTTGTTATGATATTCTTATCCGGATGGAATCTTGCTTCCTCTCTTCGGATCTCTCCCATCCGTACCATTTCCTCTACCAGAGAATGATCTCTGGTCACCTGACGGATCTCCTCCCGGTTGATCACATACAGGCGGCTGTCTCCCACGTTGGCAATATACATGTATCCCCGGATAATGGTGGCAGCGACCAGCGTCGTCCCCATGCCCTCATACTCGCTTTCCCTGGAGGCCTTCCGGATAATCTCCCGGTTTGCCCGCTCAATGGCACTGCGGAGAAGCTTTACCGGATTCGTATCATCATCCTGTTCAATATTCTCTCTGATTGTATTCACTGCATATCTGGAAGCAAAATCACCGGCTTTGTGTCCGCCCATTCCATCGGCCACAATAAAAAGATTCGGGAGATTTCCCACCGGGTCCTTCGATAGAAAGACGTAGTCCTGATTCATTGTTCGCTTTTTTCCAACGTCCGTAACCGCTATCGCTTTCATGCGTCCTCCGTTTGCCTGTAACAGAATTTCACCGGCAGTCGTCCTCATAACGCCTGCGAAGCTGACCGCAGGCACCGTCAATATCTCTGCCCATTTCTCTTCTAATAGTAACATTTATTCCACATTTTTCAAGTTTATTTTTGAAGTTCTCCACCACGGTACGGTCCGACTGAACGTAGCTCCGCTCCCGGACGGGATTCACCGGAATCAGATTCACATGGCAGTTCTGACCTTTCAGAAGCTTCCCAAGCTTTGCCGCATCCTCGTCGCTGTCGTTCACACCGCCCACCAGGCTGTACTCATAAGTCATCCGGCGTCCGGTTTTCTCAAAATAATACCGGCAGGCAGCCATCACCTCGGAAAGCTCATACTGAAATGCCACCGGCATCAGCTCCCTGCGCTTTTCATTATCCGAAGCATGAAGAGACAGCGCCAGCGTTACCTGCAGCCCCTCCTTAGCAAAGCTTCGGATACCCGGAACAATACCACAGGTGGATACCGTCACATTTCTCTGGCTGATGTGCAGCCCGTTCTCATCCGTAAGCATGTGCAGAAAACGGAGAAGATTTTCATAGTTATCAAAAGGCTCTCCCGTCCCCATAACCACCACATTGGAAACTCGTTCTCCCGTCAGCTTCTGGATCGCATAAACCTGCCCGAGCATCTCGGCCGCCGTCAGGTTCCTCACAAGTCCTCCGATGGCGGATGCACAGAATTTACAGCCCATACGGCAGCCCACCTGGGAGGAAATACAGACGGAATTTCCGTGATGATACTGCATCCAGACGCTTTCCACCACCTGACGGTCTGACAGGCCGAACAGAAACTTTCTGGTTCCGTCTATCCTGGATGTCTGCACTTCCAGAACCTTTATCGGATATAGCTCATAGGTTTTGGCAAGCTTCTCTCTCAGGGCAGCGGAAAGATTGGTCATCTCCCCATAAGTATCGGCAAGCTTTACATGCAGCCATTCATAAATCTGCTTCGCCCGGAAAGGCTTTTCTCCCATCCGGACCACCGCAGTCTTCAGCTCCTCCAGCGTCATGGAACGAATATCCACTGAATTTTCCCTCCTCTTATCCCTGCTTTTTCCGATCCGTCATTGCATCCGGCGAAATTTTGCGAAAAAGAATCCGTCACATGCGTGCATGCCCGGAAGCAGCTGTACATAACCCTGCCGGGCAGTTTCCGGACCAAGTCCCGAAGGCAGCACTGTCTCCAGACTCACCGGTTCAAACGGAAAATTCTCAAGAAACCATCGCATATTATCCTCATTTTCCCCGCGGTTTACCGTACAGGTGCTGTACATCAAAGTCCCGCCCACCTTCACATATCGGCTGACAACCGCCAGAATGCTGCGCTGGAGAGCCGCCAGCTCCTCAAGCGCTTCCGGTGTGATCTTATATTTAATATCCTTCTTTCTGCCAATGACACCAAGCCCCGAGCAGGGAAGATCCGCCAGAACAATATCTGCCGCTCCTTCCATTTCCGGGTCGAACACGGTGGCATCCCACTGTCTTGCCCGGATATTGCTCCTTTTGCTCCGCTGTATATTTTCTTCCAGCAGCCGGATTTTGTATTCTGTCAGATCCCTCGCCTCCACAAAACCTCCGGAAGCTTCATTTTGTACCGCCTCAGCTTCCCGCACCGCCAGAAGATCTGCCAGATGAAGGCTTTTTCCTCCCGGAGCTGCGCATACATCCAGGCAGAAATCCCCTGCCTTCGGATCTGCTGCCGCTGCGCAGAGCATGGAACTTATATCCTGAACCTGAAACAGGCCTTCCCGGAAAGCAGAAAGCTTTTCCAGATAATCATATCCGGAGATTTCCAATGCATAAGGAAGACAGGGCAAAATCTCTGCCCGTACCCCCTCTGCTTCCAGCCGCTTTTTCAGCTGCTCCGGCGTAATCCGGGACAGATTGCACCGGATCTGCGTGTTTCTTCCTTCCAGAAATGCTTTGAGCATCTGTTCCGTCTGCTCTCTTTTGTAAACGGAAAGCCAGCGCTCCACAAGCCAGGCCGGCATGGAATATTTTATCGACATAAATTCGGCATCCGGGACATCCGGGTGCTCCTTGCCGAAGGGAAGCAGCGCCTCCTCCTTATTTCTGGCTATACTTCGCAGGACACCGTTTACAAAGCCCTTCAGCGGCGCAAACCCCTTCTTCACCGCCAGCTTCACCGATTCATTGCACACAGCGGAATCCGGAACGCTGTCCATAAACAGCAGCTGATATACACCCAGCCGCAAAATATTGCGGATCACCGGCTTCATTTTTTTTACCGGAACAGAAGAAAACCGGTTCAGCACCTCATCCATCCGAAGCTGCTGCTCCAGTGTTCCTTCGCACAGGCGGCTCAAAAAGGCCCGGTCTCGCTTTTCCAGATACTGATATTTTCCCATCAAATCCCGAAGGATGATATGGCTGTAGCCGCCCTTTTCCGACACCTCCAGCATTACATACAGCGCCAGCTCCCTGGGGCTGATTCCCGAAGCCTGCTCTTTTCTTCTGTCAGTCATTCCTGCGTCTTCCTCCGGCCAGAATAATAAGCCTCAGCAGCTGCAGAACGGATGCTGCAAGACTTGCCACATAGGTAAGCGCTGCCGCAGACAACACCTTTCTCGTATCCCGTATTTCTTCTCCGTAAAGTATCCCGTTGCTCTCCAGAAGCCTGAGGGCTCTGGAGGAAGCATTGAATTCTACGGGAAGCGTCACCAGCTGAAAGAGCACGGCTGCCAGAAACAGAAGAATACCGATATCCAGAAGCGGTCCGATAGAAAAAATCAGTCCCATCAGAAATACCGGCCACGCCAGATTCGCGCCGAAATTCGCCACCGGTACCAGAGCCGACCGAATCGAGAGGGGCACATATCCCTTTTCATGCTGAACCGCATGTCCGCACTCATGAGCTGCCACGCCCACTGCGGCCACGGAGGAAGA
>JALERW010000156.1 GCA_022763925.1 Lachnospiraceae bacterium | reverse complement strand
CCTTACCTATATTGAGGTGGTATGGGATGGAGCTTATTATGGAATATATGCTCTGATGGAGCCCATTGATTCCCGGCAGGTGAACCTTTCGAAAGAAGACGGTGTACATCTGACGGAATATCTGTACAAGAGAAAGCAGCCGGCTTCGCTGGATGCCGAAAGCTTTCTTCCCGGAACAGATGAGCTGATGCGGGCAGGCTTTGAGATCAAGGGAGGACGCACCCAGGCATCGGAAGAGGACTGGGAACCGCTCAAGAACCTGATCGCGTGGCAGGAGCAGGAATCGGATGAGCTGTTTGCCGAGCAGGCAGAACAGTTTGTAAATATGGACAATACGGTGGATATGTGGATTTTCACCAATCTCATTACGGGGTATGATCAGATTGCGAAGAATATGTACTATGTGGCCAAGGCAGTGAACGGAGAATACCGGTTTTTCTTTGCACCCTGGGACATGGATCTGACCTGGGGCTATACCTCGGATCCGGATTATCCCCTGGGAACGAAATATGAGGGCTTTCTGACATCCAATTATATCTGGTGGCAGCCCGGGGACCGTCTGATGCAGACGAATGCGGCAGGAGCCCGGGATCTGGCAGAGGAGCGCTGGAAGTACCTTCGAACGGAAATTCTGACAGATGAATGGTTGGAGGAAGAGATTGAGTCGCTTAAAGATATGGTGGTGGATTCCGGCGCAATGGCAAGGGATGAGGAGCGCTGGCCGGAAGGAAATCATGACAGGAGCTATGAGGAGCTGAAGCGCTACGTTTCGGAGCGTATGGAGTGGCTGGATACCTTTATGGGTGACATTGAGAGCGGACTGAAGGACTGGTAAAAGGCAGGCTGCCGCTAAGGAGAGGACTGCGGCAAAGAAGGTGAAAAGCAGCAATGGAGAAGACAAAACAAAAATATCGTCATGAACTGAAATATGTAATTTCCGAGACCGATCGGGTGCTGATAAAAAGCCGGCTGGAGCATCTGATTCCTCTGGACAGTCATGTGAAGGATACCGGAGTGTACAGCATCCGGAGTCTGTACTTCGATGATTATGATAACCGGTGCTTTATGGAGAATGCCTCGGGAACGGATCCGAGGGAGAAATTCCGTATCCGGATTTACAATGGAAGTGCGAAGCGGATATCTCTGGAACTGAAAAAGAAAGAAAGAGGAAAGACGCTGAAGCTTTCCTGCCCGTTGACAGAGGAGCAGTGCAGGCTCCTGATGAGCGGACGTCTCCCTGCGCCGGACGCGTCGTATCCGCCTCTGCTTCAGAAGCTGCTGATGCAGATGAGGACAAGGCTTCTGCGGCCGGTGGTGATTGTGGAATATGACCGGATTCCGTATGTCTGCAGGGATGGAAATGTCCGTATCACGCTGGACATGAACATTTCCTCTTCCAACCGAACAGAATGCTTTCTGGATCCGGTAATTGCGCGAAGACCGGTGATGGAGGCCGGAAGCCATATCCTGGAAGTAAAATATGATGAGTTTCTTCCGGATTACATCAAGATTTCTCTGGAGCTAGGGACACTCAGGCAGACTTCTTTCTCGAAGTTCTACCTGTGCAGATATTATCACCTGTGAAGCAAATACGCGGGAGAGCAGGTTTTACACTGTTGAGAAAGGGTTTGGGTTATGAATTTTAAAGATGTATTCAAAAAATCATTCCTGGAGGGCTTTACCTCCATGGACATCAGTACCTCGAAAATCATTGCCACGCTGGCGATGGTGGTGATTCTGTCACTGTATATCTTTTTTATTTACCGTGTGGTGACGAGAAAGACGTTCTATTCCAAAACGTTTAATATTTCACTTGCGGCGATCGCTATCATTACCGCCGGCATTATTCTGGCGATGCAGTCCAATCTGGTCATTTCTCTTGGTATGGTGGGCGCACTGTCCATTGTGCGTTTCCGTACGGCGATCAAGGATCCCATGGACCTGATCTTTCTGTTCTGGGCGATCAGTATCGGGATCATCTGCGGAGGCGGACTGTATGAGGTGGCGGTGATCACATCCATTATTGTGACCGTCTGCCTTCTGGGGCTGGATCTGCTTCCCGTGGCCAGGACACCGATGCTTCTTGTGGTCAATGCCTCTGATGTGAATGCGGAGGAGAAGGTGATGGAGATTGCCGGGAAATACAGCAGAATCTGCAGAGTGAAATCCAGAAACATCACCGGAGGAAGGGAAGATCTGATTATAGAGGTCCGGGTGAAGGAAGAACGGGAGCTCGTCCGGGCAATCAGTGAGCTGGAGGGTGTGGATTATGTGTCCCTGTTGGCACATGACGGAGAGGTAACCTTCTGATAAATGGAAGTGTCATCCAGACCGTTGGGAAATTGCGCCCGGCGCAGGATTCGGAGAAGAGAAAATGAAAAGCATAAACCTGATAAAACGTGGAATTGCATATGGAAAATCCCATGGGGCAGGACGTATGGCGCGAAAGGCGCTGGAGCATGGAATGCGTTTGGAGGCAGAGAGCGGCTATGAAAGCTGGCTCTCTGCCCATTTGATGTCCGGGAAAGCCCTTGAACAGCAGAGACGTGCGGGCAGGGGAGGAGAGCTGAAATTTTCAGTTCTTGTTCCTGTTTACCGGACGCCGGAACCGTTTCTTCGGGCGATGCTGGAATCGGTTTTAAATCAGACCTATGAAAATCTGGAGCTCTGTCTGGCGGACGGAAGCGGCGAGGATGACAGCTGCCGGGAAATTATTGAAACGTATGTCCGGAAGGATCCTCGGATCCGCTATGAAAAGCTTGCGCAAAACGGAGGGATCGCGGGCAATACCAATGCAGCGCTTTTTATGGCAGAGGGGGATTATATCTGTCTGCTGGACCATGATGATCTTCTGGCAGAGAATGCCCTGTATGAACTGTTCCGAATGCTTCAGCTGCATCCGGATATGGACGTGGTTTATACGGATGAGGACAAGGTGGATTTTGAAGGCAAGAGACATTTTCAGCCTCATTTTAAGCCGGATTTTAATCTGGAGCTTTTAAGGAGCAATAATTATATCTGTCATCTGTTCTGCGTGAAACGTACGCTGGCATTGGAAACCGGAGGGTTCCGGAAAGCCTGTGACGGGGCTCAGGATTATGATTTTATTCTGAGATGTACGGAGGGTGCCGGAAAAATCGGCCATGTACCGAAGATCCTGTACCACTGGAGATGCCATACGGCATCCACGGCGGAGAATCCGGAGAGCAAGACCTACGCCTATGAGGCGGGAAAAAAAGCTGTGGAGGATCACCTGTCCCGGTGTGGGATTGCCGGGAAGGTGGAGTGCACGGCGAATCCGGGCTTTTACCGGGTGCATTATGCACTGACGGCGCATCCGCATGTGACAGTTTTGACGGAAGGGAATTTTTCCCGGGAAGAAGTACAGCTGCGGGCCAGGCAGCTTCGGATATCTTCAGCATATTCCGATCTGGAGCTGTGGACGGGGACCGCAGCGGCACTCGCCGGGCGCCTGAAGGAAAAATGGAAGGATGGACCCGGAGACGGATTCCTTCTGTTTCTGGATTGCGGCTGCCGCGCCGTGCATACAGGCTGGCTGAAAACACTGCTGTCCTACGCTCTTTTGCCGGATGTGGGCTGTGTCACCGGAAGAATTTATGATGAAAAACGGCTGCTGCTGCATGCGGCAGAGGTGCTGGGGATGTATGGAAGGACAGCGGCAACTCCCTTTGCAGGATTTCCAAGCGGCCTTTCGGGTTACATGCATAAAATTGCTCTTGCTCAGGACTGCAGCGTGACAGGGGCAGGCTGCCTTCTGATTTCGGAAAAGGCGTTCTTAAGAACCGGTATGGATCCGGAACGGATAGAAAAGAGCGGGTGGAACACAGAGCTGGGCCTTCGGGCGCTGGATGCAGGGCTTCGGAATATTTATACACCGTATACGGTGCTGGAAGCTTCCGGGGAGCATTCGGAAGTTCCTGTGCTGGCCGAATACGGGAGAGCACACGGTCAGGAGAGATGGGCCCGAAGGCTTTTTGAACCGGACCCTTATTACAATCCGTGTCTTTCGCTGGAGCGAAGAGGGTACCGGCTGAAGGATAACCGGAAAAGGAATGATAAAATTTGCAGAGGGGAAGAAAATGGCAGAGGTTTCAATCGTAATTCCGAATTATAACGGAATGAAGTATATAGAAGACTGTCTGCAGGCAGTATATGCCCAGAGAGTGGAGCAGGAGCCGGATACGGAGATCCTTGTGGTGGATAACGGATCGACGGACGGCAGCAGAGAGCTTGTCCGGGAGAAGTTTCCGAATGTGCGTCTGATTGCCCTGGATGATAATTACGGGTTCTGCCGGGCGGTCAATGAAGGGATCCGTCACAGTCAGGCTCCGTATGTGATTTTGCTGAACAATGATACACAGGTGTGCAGGGGATTTGTATGGGAGCTGGTGCAGGGAATCAAGAGGTCAGAAAAAGTTTTTTCCTGTGCGGCTAAAATGATACAACTCTATGATAAAAAGAAATTGGATGATGCAGGAAATTACTACTGTGCGCTGGGCTGGGCATATGCCAGAGGCAAGGGAAAGCCGGTGCAGTGCTACAGTCGGGCAGAGGAGATTTTCGCCAGCTGCGGAGGCGCTGCCATTTACCGGAAATCCGTATTTGAGGAGATCGGTCTTTTTGATGAAGAGCATTTTGCCTATCTTGAGGATGTGGACATTGGCTATCGCGCAAAGAGGCACGGCTACCATAACCTGTTCCTGCCGCGGGCAAAGGTATATCATGCGGGAAGCGGTACGAGCGGTTCCCGGTATAATGAGTTCAAGGTACGCTATGCCTCCAGAAACAGCGTGTATCTGATTTACAAAAATATGCCGTTTTTTCAGATTTTGCTGAATCTTCCGCTGCTGACGGTCGGATTTTGCATTAAATTCCTGTTTTTCCTGAAAAAAGGCATGGGCCGGGAATATGCAGCGGGGATCAAGAACGGCTTTGCACTGTGCGTAAAGTATTCGAAAGAAAAATTTAATTGGAATTATCTAGGCAACTATGTTAGAATTCAATTAGAGTTGTGGGTAAATACTATTCGCAGGCTGGCAGGCTGATCAACAAAGTGTTAAGAATGTTAATAAAATATTAAATATTTATTGCAAAAACTTTGTTGCTCTTTGCCATTTTTTATTGTATTATATACTTTATGAAGTTATGCGCTTTTTTCGCATACCCGGCATACTGGGCCGGTGATTTGAATAGTATTCCTGAAATTGGGTGATAACGATTGATTCGAGATAATCAGAAGTTTTTGAATCGTCTGCAGGTGATAATAGATGCGTTTGTGATTGCTATTGCCTATGCCCTTGCTTATTGGTTTAAGTTTTGCAGCGGACTGTTTGTGAACGGACCGCACTGGGATTTTGAAAGCTATGCGACGTATCTGGCGGCTATCATACCGGGATATCTGATATTATACCTTGCCTTTAATCTTTATACGCCCAAGCGGGTGCAGGGAAGAAGGCTGGAGCTTTCCAATATAATCAAGGCAAATACTATCGGCGTGATGCTGTTCATCATTGTATTGTTCGGCATGCATCTGGATGATTTTTCCAGAGGAATGCTCGGTATTTTCTATGTGGTGAATATTGTCCTTGAGACCGCAGAACGCAACGGGATCCGGATGTTTCTCAGAGATATCCGCCGGAAGGGCTTTAATATCAAACAGATTCTTCTGGTAGGATACAGCCGGGCAGCAGAGGAATATATTGACCGCATCCGTTCCAATCCTCAGTGGGGGTATGTGATCCGGGGAATCCTGGATGACAATGTGGAGAGCGGAACCGAGTACCGGGGCGTAAAGGTTCTGGGAAAGATTGACAATCTGTTCGTGATCCTGCCGGAGAACCGGCTGGATGAGATCGCGATTACGCTGGGACTGGACGAGTATTCCAAGCTGGAGCATATAGTTGCGCTCTGCGAGAAATCCGGGGTGCATACCAAGTTCATTCCCGATTATAATAATATTATTCCCACGAAGCCTTATACCGAGGATCTTCTGGGACTGCCGGTCATCAATATCCGGTATGTGCCGCTGACGAATACCTTCAACAGTATTGTCAAGCGGACGATGGACATATTTGGTTCCGTTTTCTGTATTATTCTGTTTTCACCGCTTATGCTGATGGCGGCGATATTGGTCAAGACAACGTCGGAAGGCCCTCTGATTTACAAGCAGGAGAGGGTCGGCCTTCACAATAAACCGTTTTATATGTATAAGTTCCGTTCCATGGAAGTACAGAATCCGACAGAGGAGCGGAAGGCGTGGACGGTTCCCGGAGATCCGAGAGTGACAAAGGTGGGGAAGATTCTGCGCATGACAAGCATCGATGAGATGCCGCAGTTTTTTAATGTGCTCAAGGGGGATATGAGCCTTGTGGGACCGCGTCCGGAGCGTCCGCTGTTTGTGGAGAAGTTCCGGGAGGAGATTCCGCGATATATGATCAAGCATCAGGTTCGTCCGGGAATGACCGGATGGGCGCAGGTAAACGGATACCGTGGGAATACATCTATCCGCAAGCGGATAGACTGTGACCTGTATTATATAGAAAACTGGTCCGTTGGACTGGATATCAAGATATTGTTTCTGACGGTGTTTAAGGGCTTTATCAATAAGAATGCCTATTGATTTGTGCAGAATCGAAAAAGAGAGGAAATAAGGTTATGACACAGGATACAAGGAGAAGAAGCAGTTCGGGAAGAAGCAGCTCAGGACGGAGCAGCTCAGAAAGAAGCAGTTCCTCAAGGAACGGTTCGGGAAGGAGCAGTTCCTCAAGAAGTGCTTCGGGAAGAAGCAGCTCGGGAAGGAGCGCATCCGTTTCCGGCACCAGGAGCAGGAACAGCTCGGGCAGACGCAGAAAGGGAAAGCGTGCGGCAGCCAGAAAGCGCAGGAGAATGATTATTTTTGCGGTCGAGGCGATCGTTCTTGTTTGTCTGGTGGGAGTACTGTTCTTTGTATCCAAGCTGGATAAGATGCAGAGCGGAGATATGACAGCGGTTGCAAGTGAAGGGGAGGAGGAAAACCTCTCCGACGTTCAGGTGGAGGAGAATACCAATCTGGACGAGGCAACGACGGCAAAGCTTGAGAAGTTTACAACGATCGCACTGTTCGGTGTGGATTCCAGAACCGGAATTCTCGGCAAGGGCAGCCGTTCTGACACGATTATCATTGCGAGCATCAACAATGAGACGAAGGAAGTAAAGCTTTGCTCCGTGTTCCGTGATACGTATCTGAATATGACCAACGGCACCTATAACAAGGCCAATGCGGCATATGCCTTCGGCGGACCGGATCAGGCGATCCGTATGCTGAATCTGAACCTGGATCTGAATATTTCCAAATATGTATCCGTGGACTTTACAGCCATCGCCAATGCGGTGGATGCTCTGGGCGGCATTGAGATGGAGATTACGGATGCAGAGGTAAGCCATCTGAACAATTATACGGTGGAGACCTCCGAGGTGGTCGGAAGAAGCACAACTAAGCTGCCCGGACCCGGAACGTACAACCTGGACGGAATTCAGGCGGTTTCCTACTGCCGTATCCGTTATACAAAGGGTGATGATTTCAAGCGTGCAGAGCGGCAGCGTACGGTGGTCGCGAAGATCGTGGAGAAGGCGAAGACTGCGGATGTAGCGACTCTGAATAAGATTATCGATGAGATGTTCCCGCAGGTTGCAACGAATCTGAAGGCTGCGGATGTAACCAGCATGGCGGCCGATGTGCTTTCCTACAATATTGTAGGCAGTGATGGCTTCCCCTTTGACCGTACCACCGGAACCTTCGGAAGCAAGGGCTCCTGCGTTGTGGCAGCGGATCTGACATCCAATGTAGAGCAGCTGCATGAGTTCCTGTTCGGAGCTGAGGATGGCTATACCGTCTCTGACGGAGTGAAGGAGATCAGTGCCAAGATTACCAGTGAGACGGGTGTGACCGCAGCACAATAACAGACAAAAGAAAAGAGACGTGTTTGCCGGCAAAGGGGCAGGCACGTCTTTTATTGCATATGGACAGCAGGAGGAAGCAGAGTGAAGAAAGTATGGATGTCTGGGATAACGGTGTTATTCCTTTCTCTTTTGATTCTGGCGGGGGTGAAGCAGAAAACCGACCGTCAGGAGGTGGATGTGATTCTGTTTGCGGGGCAGAGCAATATGAGCGGCCTTGGAGATGCGTCACTGGCGCCTGAAGTGCCGGAGGGGGTGGGCTATGAGTTTCGTGCAATGACCGATCCGACCCGATTATATCCTTTGAAAGAACCGTTCGGGGAAAATGAACATAATCCCGGGATGTGTGATGACCGGGGCCTTTTGGA
>JALERW010000153.1 GCA_022763925.1 Lachnospiraceae bacterium | reverse complement strand
CTGAAGAATTTTCCTGGAATCCTCATCCCTTTTGACTACTATACTATAAATTCTGCTTTTCTTCAAAAGAATATTCTGACGAACAGAAATTTCCGTACTTATATTAAAGGTTTTTTGAACTAATGTAAAGTACTTTCTGGCAACCGGCAGACTTTCCGTATGAACAGCGATCCGCATACGTTCATCCGCACCTATGAGAATCCGGCCGCACATGGTTATGATTGCAGCGGTTTCCGCGATCCGGCAGTGCCTGGCTGAAGGCATCTGTTTCGACAGTTCATCCTTCACTTCACTGGAAAAAGACATATCCCTCTCCCTTTTCTCTGTCCTGGAAAGCCGTTACAGGGCTTTTCGCACTGCATCCTTCCCGATATCCCGGTGTTCAATGGTAATCCCAAACGAATCCTGCTTTTTCAGCCGTTCGTACAGCTTATTCGCCAGAGTGACCGAACGGTGCTTCCCTCCGGTGCATCCGACACTGATCACCAGCTGATTCTTGCCCTCCAGAATATAGTTCGGTATCAGAAAATTCAGGAGATCCTCCAGCTTGTCCAGGAACTTCTCAGACACCTCAAAGCCCATGACATAATCCTGTACTTCCTTATCATTTCCGCTCTTGGCCTTCAGTTCATCAACATAATACGGATTCGGAAGGAACCTCACATCAAAAACCAGATCGGAATCCGACGGTATCCCGTATTTAAAGCCAAAGGACAGGATCGTGATCACCAGGTTTTTGAACTCCTGATTGCTCACAAAGATCTTTTCCAGCTCGGTCTTCAGCTCCCTGGTCAGAAGCTTGCTCGTATCAATGATATATTCCGCATGCTTCTTCAGATACTGAAGCCGTCTGCGCTCCTCGGCGATTCCTCTGTCCACCCGTCCGTCCTTGGCCAGGGGATGCATACGCCGGGTCTCCTTAAAGCGCTTCACCAGCACTTCATCGCCGGCATCCAGATACAGAATCTCATACGGCCGTCCTTCCATGGTCAGGTGCTCCAGTACCTGTTCAATCTCATCCAGTGCCTGTCCGCTGCGGATATCCACTCCCAGCGCGACCTTGGATATCTCTCCTCCGGGTGTGAAGGAAAGCTCCGCAAATTTTTCAATGAGGGATATCGGAAGATTATCCACACAGAAATATCCCATATCCTCCAGCATCTTGAGTGCCGTGGTCTTTCCCGCACCAGACATGCCGGTAACAATTACAAAACGCATAGACTGCCTCCTTGCGATCCGTTTCTCCAGGCATCCTTTCTGTCTGCAGCTGTCTTCAAAAATCTCCGAGCCGCTTTACTTCCATCTCCAGCTTCACTCCAAACTTCAGGAGAACCTCCGCCTGAATGTGTTCGATCAGTTCCATCACCTGAGCTGCTGTGGCTTCTCCCCGGTTAATCACAAATCCGCAGTGCTTTTCCGACACCTGGGCATCTCCTACGGAATATCCCCGAAGCCCCGCGTCCATGATCAGCTTGCCTGCGAAATATCCCTCCGGTCTTTTAAAGGTACTGCCGGCGCTTGCAAATTCTATGGGCTGCTTCTCTTTTCGGGCTGCTTTCAGCTCCTCCATCCGGCCGTAAATCTTTTCCGGTTCTCCCCTGGTCAGGGCAAGCTCCGCTTCCACCACCAGACAGCCCTGCTTCTGAATCAGGCTGGTACGATATCCCAGCTGCAGCTCCTCCACAGAAAAGGTCCGAAGCTTCCCTTCCGGGTCCAGAATTCTTACCTGGGAAATCACATCCTTCATCTCTCCACCATAGGCTCCCGCATTCATTGTCACCGCGCCGCCGACCGTTCCCGGAATTCCGGAGGCAAATTCCAGCCCGGTAAGTCCATGCTCTGCGGCAAAAACTGCTGTCTTCGCCAGCAGAGCTCCGGCCTGCACCCATATACGGGTATCCTGCACAGACATACCTGAAAAATTCTTATAAATCTGAAGGACAACGCCCCGCACGCCCCGGTCTCCCACCAGAAGATTGCTTCCATTCCCTATCACATGACAGGGCAGCCCATATTCTCTGCAGATATCAAGAATCCTGCAGATCTTGTCAATACTGTCCGGAGCAATAAATACCTCCGCGTTTCCTCCGACCCGGAACGTCGTGTGCTCCCGCATCGGTTCTTCAAAAGCAATATATTCTTTTCCTGCTGCTTCGAGGAGCAGCCTGTAAACATGTTCTTCCATCACTTGTCCCGCAGTTCCCCGTCTTTCTTCATTATATTCTGCAACGGGATATACTTATTCCGATATTCAGTCATTTTTAATGATACAACAACCCCATGGGTAATTCAATTGGAAAAATGTCAAACATTTTCCAAAAAATTGCAGACCGGCTTGGAAGATTTGCTCCCGAATGCCAGTCTGCCTTTTTTATCGATATTTGTTATGGTCGCCCATACGTTTTTTTGTCTCTTCGTTCTTTTTCTGTTCTTCTTTTTCCGCCCGCTTCTGTGCACGGTTCTTCATCCATTTCGGTTCGATCCGGATCTTCTTCAGAAGTTCTGAAAGGAGCGGCCGGTCCAGAACATTACATACCACACCGCAGATATGAGGCACAATGATAAATATAATGGGACGATACAGAATATACTCCAGATCCAGCCACTGAGGCCACAGATAAACGTATTCCATAACTCCTTCTTCATTTTTGCGCATAAAAATCTTCCGAACCGCAAGGAAATACAGCAAAATTCCAACCGTAATGGAGATCAGCGCGCCCTTCATATTCTGGAAGCTGAAATAATGCACCGCATGTGCCAGCGGCTCCGGATTAATCAATCCCTGCCCCATATCCGCGATCCGGTCAAGGAACAGATTCGGCCGCATACCGAGAGCCGGGGGAACCACAGCCGCACCGATCAGAGCCACTGTAGCCAGCTTCCCCATATAATGTCCGTTGAGCTCATCATATTTCTCCTGATTCTTCGGATTACGCTCCACGAAAATGCAGACATACAGTTTCAGCATATAGGCAAGCGTAATGCCGCCTGCCAGCAGGAACAGGATCTCTGCCACCTTCAGAATCAACACCGGCTCTCCAAACTCACTTCCATACACCGCACATTCCACCAGTGCCTCATGAAGCAGTGTCTTGCTCACATATCCGTTCCAGAAAGGAATTCCTGCAATCCCAAGTGCACCCATCAGATATGCAGCATGAAGCAGCGGTTTTCCGTGTCCGTATCCACGAATCTCATTCAGATCCAGCTTATGCAGCTTCATGTAGATAATTGCGGCACACAGGTACAGTACCAGCTTGATCACCGAATGATTCACCATATGAAGCATCGTTCCCCGTACAGCCAGCTGGTTCTCCTCCCCCAGATAGCAGAAGGCACCCACGCCGATCAGAATAAATCCGATCTGTGACAGAGAGGAGAAGGCCAGGATACGCTTCATGTGAATATCAAACAATGCCCGGAACGCCCCCAGAAGCATGGTAAAGGTTCCAAGTACAATGACAAAGAGCCCCCAGGTCCGATTGTCAAAGAAAATATTGCCGCAGACGATCAGCACACCATACACACCGGTCTTCGTGATAATGCTGGAAAGCAGGGTACTGATCGGTGCAGGCGCTCCCGCATGAGCTCTGGGCATCCAGAAATGAAGCGGGAACATGCCTGCCTTTGCCCCGAATCCGAAGAAAAGCAATGCTCCTGCCACATAGGCCGGCCAGCGTTCTTCCATGGCCAGAACGCCCGCCTTCACCGCGTCTATCTCCAAGGTCCCGAACAGATGGTAGATCCTGAAAAGCCCCATCAGCACAATACAGCCGCCGGTCAGCTCTGCAGCCAGGTACGTCTGGGCAGCCTGAACCGCCACATCCTTCTCATCATGGGCAACTCCCACAAACACGGTAAAGGAAAGGATCTGATAAAACAGGAACGTGGTAAAAAGATCCGCAGACAAAAATACCCCGAGCGTTGCCCCCAGCGTAGGAAGCACAAACGCATAATACCGGTTCCGGTTGTGATAATGCCGGAAATATTCCCGCGAAATCAATGTTGTCATCATCCAGATGAAAGCTGCGATCGTACAGTAAATCTCACGGAAGCCATCCAGCTTCAGATTCAGATTCAGCCCGCAGACACCCTTCAGAAGGAATTCCGGTGTTCCCTGGCCCCTCAGCGCCTTAAACATGGCGAGCACAAGGAGGAACTCCGCGATCACTACAAAATCCGCAAAATAATCTCTTGCCACCCGGTTCTTCTTACCGATCCGATATCCGATGCCGGCACCCAGAAGCGGCCAGAGGATTAAAATACATAAACGAAAATCTCCACTCATTTTATCCCCTCCTATATAGCCATGGCTTCTAAAGCCCGTTGAATCAGTTCCAGTAACGGTACGGGATAAAATCCGATGATATACACCGCCATCGTGAGCAGAACAGCCGGAAGCCGCATAAACAGCGAAGGCTCAAACGCCTCTTCCGAATCCGAATGATAGTCCTCTCCCGGGAAAAAGCCCCGGATCATAATTCCCATCAGATATCCGGCCGCAAAAAGCTCTCCGATCACAAATACGCAGGAGCCAACGCTGGCCAGGTACGGAATATTTGTCTGGAGTGCCCCCAGGGATACATTCCAGTCCCCGACAAAGCCCAGTGTCGGCGGAATGCCCATGATCACAAAGGATGCCAGTGTAAATAAAAGAAGCATTCCGGGAAGCTTCCGGCCAATTCCCCGAAGCTCACTGACCCGGGTATAGCCCGTCCGAAACACAATGGCTCCGGTGGCAAAAAACAGCACCAGCGTCGCCATGGTATGGGATATCATAAGTACAAGGGCGCCGGTAACTGCCTGACTGTTCATAAGAGAAACGCCAAACACGATACAGCCCACCTGTCCGATCGTGGAATACGCCATCCGCTCCGCCAGAACATCGGTCTTGAATGCCAGAACCGCACCGATAAAAATACTCAGCAGGGCAAGCACCATCCAGATATATTGTACCCAGGTTTCCTTTAATATTTCCGTTCCGATCACATTTCCGATGAGGCGGATCATGGCAATGACTCCGATCTTCGTCATAATGGCCGAAATCGCAATCGTACCCGGCAGCGGCGCTGCTCCGGCTGCCACTTTATGCCAGCCGTGGAACGGAAACAGGCAGGCTTTGATTCCAAAGCCAAGAAGCAGCAGGAACACCATAAAAAGGAACATTCCCTGATGGCCTGCTGCGGCCTCCATATCCAGGCTCCCGCCCGCAACAAACTCTTTCGATGTCACAAATTTCATTACATAATGTCCGCCGATCTGTATCCCGATCAGACCCATCAGAAAATATGCCGCGTAATACATGGCCGCATGAACCGCTTCCTCGGTCTGACGGTGAATAATCAGCGGAATACAGGTAAACGAAGCCAGTATGTAAAACAGCTTCATTGTGGAATATCCGCCGGCATAGGCGATTCCGGTCAGCAGCCCGCCGGTCAGCAGATAGAATGATAAGAACTGCACCTGATTCTCTTCCTTTGACATGTATTCACAGGCAAAAAAACCGTTCAGAATCCAGGCAACACTTCCAAGCGCGGAGAACACCTTTGC
>JALERW010000143.1 GCA_022763925.1 Lachnospiraceae bacterium | reverse complement strand
CATGCGACTTCACGCTGTCCTTGCTGATTCCGATTACCGGCACATGCAGCTTCTCATATTCCGCATATGCATCCCGAAATGCACAGGCCTGCTTCGTACATCCCGGCGTGGAGTCCTTCGGGTAAAAATATACTACCACCTTCTGTCCTCTAAAATCCTTCAGAGACACTTCCTTTCCATCCTTGTCCGGCAGCGTAAACTCCGGCGCCTTCTTTCCTTCTTCCAACATATTCCTTACTCCTCTCCAGATTCAGATCTCTGTAAATAAAAGGAGACAGCACACTCATTCTCTGTCTCCCGTCATCTCCCTCTATTGGAATGCCCACAGCTTATTCAAAACAAAATTTAACGGAATGGTGACCAGCAGATTGATCACAGGTCCCAGATACTGGGATATGCCCAGCACGTCAACCCAGACATAGAGAAGCACCGCACCCACGCAGAAGCTTACGCCGTAGGATGCAAACACCTTTGCCAGAGCCTTCAGGTGATTCCGCTTCTTTCCTTCCTCTTCCACAAAAACATATTTGTTATTCCAATAATAGGAATTTAAAATTCCGGCGACATAGCTTATCACATTGCTCAGCTGATAATGAAGTCCCAGGGTCACCAGAAGCGCATATACAATATAGGTCAGAGCCGTATTGGAAAGTCCCACCATTCCGAATTTTACAAACTGCATGAAGGCTTCCCACTGCGCATCCGTCAGCTCCTTATGAAATATCCGAAGAAAACCGAACACGAAAAAATGTGCGATCGTTTCAATCAGCTCCCAGAGCTTTGCTCCAAGTTCTCTCATATCCTGTCACTCATCTCCGCGGCCATGGAACCTCCTATGGTTCCGTATTCCACGGATGCTCCTTCCTTGCATGGCTCTCCGGAACGGAAGCTCCGGATTCTTCCTCCTTCATGGCCTTCCGGCTGTTGCGCACCTCATCGATCAGGAACGGCGGCCGGTTCCTGGAAGCATCCAGTGCCCGGTATACATATTCTCCCAGTATACCAAGCATCAGCATGATAAGACCGCTGGACAGAAGCATCACTACCATGATCGTAGCCCAGCCGGCAACATCCACGCCGTAGACGCAGGTCTGGATCACCAGTACCAGCGCCCAGATACATGCCACAATAAAGAAGAGCACTCCGGTTATGGACATAAAATGCACCGGTGTATAAGAAAAGCTCATCATGGAATCCAGTACAAGCTTGATCTTCTTGGACAGCGTCCATCGGGATTTTCCGATCTCTCTTGCCTTCCGGTGAAAATAGATCTTCTCAGATTTAAAGCCTACCCACAGAACCTGCAGCGTCAGTGCCGAATTCTTCTCATCCAGCATCAGCAGTACTTCGATGACCTGCCGGTCCAGAAGATAACAGTCAAAGCCTCCCACCGGCATGTCCTTCATGACAAACTTGCGGACAATAGCATAATACAGATTAGCGAAAAACTTCTGTACAGCACCCTCGTCCCGATCTGCGCGGACGGCAAGAACCACCTTGTTGCCCCGCTTCCAGCTGTCATACATCTCGAGGATCAATTCCGAATCCTCCTGGAGATCTGCCTGCTTCGTCACCGCACAGTCACCGGTGCACTGAGCAAGTCCTGCAAGTATCGCCGCATGCTCTCCGAAATTTCTGGAAAGCTTCACCAGCTTCACCCGCTCATCCATCTCGCGGATCTGGTTCATGATCTCCCAGGAATTATCCCCGGAGCCGTCATCCACAAAGACCAGTTCATAATCCCCGATAATTCCCAGAATCTTCTCCTTCATGTCCTCGTAGAGCAGCATCAGGGTATCCGCGTTATAATAAACCGGAATTACTATCGATAATTTACTCATTTTATCCTACCTACTTCTCTCAAAAATTCATCGTAATCCCGGATATACTCCTTCGAATCATAGTGTGTGCTTGCCAGTACAAGCAGGATAGAATCCTCCGAGAAATCATACATATCTTTCCACATCATTGTCGGAATATACAGCCCCATTCTTGGCTTGTTCAATTCAATGACATCCGTCTCAAATCCGTTGTCCACCTTCACCTTGGAGGTCCCTCCGACATTGATCAGCACAAATTCCGACTCCCGGTTGGCATGCTGTCCCCGGACAATATCCGGATCCGAACCGTACATATAGAACACCCTTTTAATCTCAAACGGAATATCCTGATTGCCCTCGGCGATCACAAGATTGCCCCGCTCATCCCCATGCTCTGCAAACTCAAGTATCCGGTATTCATCTTTAATACTCATGTATCTTTCCTCTAACCTTCAAATTTATTTAAAGCTCTAATGACAATGCTCTGCTCCTCGTCTGTCATTCCATTATACATCGGAATAGATAATACGCTCTTTGCATACTTCTCCGTGATCGGGAATGCCCCTTCCCGGTATCCCAGATACTGATAGGCCTCAGACAGATGCGGGGGGATCGGATAGTGAATGATCGTCCCGATATCTTTCTTATTGAGATAATCAATGATCGCATCTCTCTTCTCACTGCGGATCACATACTGATGCCAGATATGCGATGCGCCCTCCCGCACCCTCGGGAGCTCAAAGAGCGGATTATGAAGCTCTGCCGTATACCGTTCTGCGATTCTCACCTTCTCGGCAGCCAGCTCATCCAGGTGCTTCAGCCGAACCCGGAGGAGTCCTGCCTGAATCTCATCCAGACGTGAATTGGCTCCCACCACTTTATTATAATAGCGCTTCTCACTGCCGTAATTCCGGTAAATGCGAAAATCCTCCGCAATCTTCGCGTCGTTTGTAACAATTGCCCCGCCGTCTCCGAAAGCGCCCAGATTCTTGGATGGATAGAAGGAAAAGCAGCCGATATCCCCGAAGGTACCTGTCATCTTTCCCTGCCAGCAGGCTCCGTGAGACTGGGCACAGTCTTCCACCAGTCTCAGATTGTATCTCTTCGCGAGAGCCACCACATCATCCATCTTCGATGCCTGTCCGTACAGATGCACCACAAGAATAGCCTTCGTCCGTTCTGTGATCTTCTCTTCAATTCTAGACGTATCAATATTATAATACTCATCGGGCTCCACGAAAACCGGAGTCGCACCGTTCATCGTAATTCCCATAACGCTGGCGATATATGTATTGCCCTGCACAATCACCTCATCGCCTGTTCCAATGCCAAGAATGCGAAATGCCATCCAGAGTGCATCCAGACCGCTGGCAAGCCCCACACAATAGCCTGCCCCGGTATAAGCAGCCCATTCCTCTTCAAAGCTCTTTACCTCATTTCCGAGTACATACCATCCGGAACGAAGCACCTCCAGCGCCTTATCCTCAAACTCCTTCTGAAACATATAAAAGCCACGGTCCAAACGGTTCGGCATGATTTTCATACTTATCCACTTCCTCCATTCTCGCATTACTTTCTATTTTATCATGTACCCTACTATTCGTCAAATCACAAAGCTATTTTTTCCCGTAAAGGAGGAAATTGGTGATACGAAATCTCTTTGCCGTCCATATCACCGCCGCCGACAGCACCGCCATCACGCAGAAGCTTGCCGCGGCAAATCCGAACCACTTGGGACTATACACCTGAAAATCCAGGGTTCCCCGGTTTAAAATCCGGGCAAAATGATAATGAATGGAATAGATCTCCAGCGTATACTGTCCAAGCCACGAAAGAAACTGCCTGCATTTTCCATCCTTCAGCCGGTAAAAAACAGCAAATACAGAAATACAGCCGCCAAAGGAGGCCAGCGTCTGAACCACATAATCCGCAGCTCCCCGCATCACCATCATATCCTGTGTCAAGACCACTGCCAGGCAGAAAATACCCCCTGCTGCCGACAGTACATACCTCACGGCCGGTTTCACCCTTCGATTCACCTGCTCCTGATAACAGCCGTACACATAAGCGGCCATATAATACGGGATATACATTTTCGTAAG
>JALERW010000122.1 GCA_022763925.1 Lachnospiraceae bacterium | reverse complement strand
CCGGGAGCTATGAAAGCACACCGGAATATATGTGCCGATACGCTGCCGAATCACTCAAACAATTGTCTAAGGATTTTTCCTGAAAACAGCATATCCCCTCATAAGCTTCCTTCTCCATGGCACCAGCCGGATCCATACATGCTCAAAGAACTCCCACCAGAAAGATCCCGGCCCCAGCCATTTTCCCTTCCGGCAGACCTTTGTCACGATTGCAAAGATCTGCTCCCGCCTGACCGGCCCTTCGATCTCTGTCTGAGCATCTCCCACAATATAATATCCCTCGGGCTTCACCTTCCATATCCGATGCATGACATATGCACCATTCAGACGCTGGTAAAATACCATATCGCCCCTTTTCAGCTCCCGCTCCGGCTTTCGAAAGCAGATCGAATCCCGCTGATGGATCAGAAACGGATTCATACTGCTGCCGGAAATGAGCATGGAAACCTCCCTGCCCTCTTCGGTCAGTTCTCTCAGCATGGAAACATATTCTCTTGTATCCACTGTTCTCATATATTCCTCCGCTGCCTAAGTTAAAGCACAACGCTCTGCAATACACCCTCGAGACATTTCACCGCATCTTCCGAAATATCACAGCCCAGCTCGTAGATGGGGACTTCTCCCACGATCTGCTCGATGAGATCCAGCGCTTTCATCTGAAATCCGGCATTCCACATATTCATCGTGATCTGCGGCGTCAGCTTCCGAACCGCCTGCATCCCGCAGAGCCTCCGGATCTCATTCTTTCCGGACTGATACAGCATTACAATCGCCTGCACCGGCCAGGCTTCGTTATGGCAGATTTCCGAGCTGCCGCAGACCGGCCAGCCATACGCATACCAGCCGTCGCTTTCCCGGACGAGAAGCGACCGGTCTCCGTTCACCGTACGCGTACCGCGGTATTTTTCCCACAGATCCGCCTGCGTGGATTTTCCGGTCTCTGACGGAGCAGAAAAGAGCACCGCTTTTCCTTCCCGGCACATATAGGCGGAATGAAGGATCAGATGCCCGCTCCGGATCATCTGCTTTTCCAGCGCCAGGAGCGATACAAAAATCGTGTCATATATCAGCATCGGGCGTACGGATTCCCTTACACAGACCCAGCGCTCTTTTGGACTTCTTTCCACACTTACCGCATAGGGACGGTCATCCCCCACAAAACGAAGGATCCGGCATTCCCGGTCTGCGCCGTACAGAACCGTCAGATTCTCTCTTTGTATCTCTTTAAGAACCGGCTCTTCCCGGCGAAACCGGCGCACCGGCTCTTCCAGATCCGTTCCGAATTCGATCCGGCAGGTCATCTGCGCAGCCGTTTCCTCTGCTTCAAATTTTCTCATGTTTTCCGGAACGGGCATATCCTCCGGGAGAAAAAGCTCCACGCCTGTGTGCCCGAACCTGTACTGCTTTCTCATGCTTTCTTTTCCTGCTTTTCCTTTACCGACTTTTCTTTTCTGCGCCGCTGCGGTTCCCCGTATGCGCCATAACCGCCATAGCTTCCGTACCGGCTGTAGCGATAGCTTCCATATCCGCCCAAAGTCACCTCCAGGCCATTGAGAATGCTTCCGATGATCGGCACCCCTGCAATCGTCAGTGCTTCCAGCCCTTCCGCGATCCGTTCGATCCGGGCATAGCCCTGCTTTACCACATAAACCGCGCCATCCGCACAGCCGGCAATCACGGATGCGTCTGCCAGCATAGCCGCAGGGGGCGTATCCAGGATCACATAATCATACTGCTCCTTCAGCCTGGCAATAACCCCCGGAAGATCCCCGGTTCCCAGCAGCTTTGCCGGATCTGCCTGTGCTTCCCCGCCGAACAGCACGGTAAGCTTCCATTCCCGGACCACCTGCAGCGCATCCTCCAGCTTCTGTTTCTTCTTCAGAACCCCGACCACCCCGGCTTTTCCTTTCGCTTCCAGTCCCAGCGTTTTCCCGATGGAGGGATTCCGAAGATCCATATCCACCAGTACGACTCTCCTTCCCTTTTCCGCAAGGGACAGCGCCAGATTCGAGGCAATCGTGGATTTGCCCTCCCCGGGAATCGAGCTGGTTACCAGGATCACCTGCTCCCCGGTCCGCTCCGCTTCTCTTTCCACCCGGGTGCGGACGGTACGGATCGCCTCCAGAAACCCATAGCTTATCTTATCATTATAAATATGAATATGTCTGTCGAATTTTTTGCGCCGCTTCTTAAAGGAAACCTGCGGCACAGAGGCAATACAGGATACGCTGAGATATTTTTTGAAATCCTCTTCCTTCTCTATCGTGCGGTTGGTCAGAGAATAGACAAATGCCGCTCCCAGACATACCAGCAGGCCGGCCGCAGCACCGAGCAGCAGGCTGCGCCGCTTATCCCGGGCATTCACCGGCGCCGTCGGGATACCGGACTGATCCAGGATATCCATTTCTATTTTCCCCAGCACATACACACTGGCTTTCGGGCAGTTTCTGAGCATGGATTCCAGGATCTGGCCGGAGGTCTGTGCATCCGCGGCATTCACCTTCAAAACATAGAAATTTGCAAGCTCCTTGCTTTCCAGCTCGATCCAGGCAGGAAAAGAAGACAGCTGCAGATCATCCATCACCATATTCTTCATCACTTCGGAATCCAGAATATAGGGCAAACTTTCCCGCACCTGCTCCGCCGCGCTGCTTCCGCTTCCCAGAGGGCTTCCCTCCGTATTCACGGAAAAGGTTGCCTGGCTCTGATATACCGGCTGATAACGAAGCTGCGCATAGAGATAACACCCGGCCGCTGCCGCTGCCGTTCCGATCACCATGAGGATCCAGAACTTCCTTACCGTTTTCAGCAGCTTCCCCAACATAGACGTCAGGTCAATTAAATTTTCTTCTTCCTCTCTCATGTCCGTCTAGGAATTCTCCTTTGGTTCTTTATTGCGTTTCTTATAATACCCGTATCCATAGCTGTAGCGGTACTGATAGCCGTCCCCCAGGGTGCTTACCCCTCCCAGCAGTCCGGTCTGCAGATTATTCAGCACACAGCCCAGCAGAGGGCAGTCCGCCTTTTTGAAAATATCCACGGCGTCATTGATATCCCGGACCCGGGAACAATTCTGCCGTACCACAAGAAGCCCGGCATCCGCATACCGCATCAGCTCCTCCGTATCCGCCGTCAGATAAAGGGGCGGCGTATCCAGGATCACATAATCCACCTCTTCGGCCATCTGGGCAAACGCCTGCTCCGCCGTCCGGCTCACCACAAGCTTCGTGGCATTCTTATAGCTCCGGCTTCCCGCCAGCAGCAGCATTTCGGTATCCCGGAGCGTTCGCGCCGCCTGCTGCGGTGTTTCTTTTCCGGCCAGCACATTTCCGATCTGGGGATTTCCCTTCCCGTAGGTCTGTCCGAACAGCTTATACTGTGCCGGCTTTCTCAGGTCACAGTCCACCAGCAGCACCTTTTTCCCCCGCTTCGCCAGGGACAGTGCCAGATTGGCCGAGACTGTGGTTTTTCCCTCATTTTCCTGCACACTGGTGACAAGAACGGTTTTCCCGCCCTGCTGCTTCATCCGGTAATCCAGCTTCATGCACAGTTTCTGAGAGGTCTCCACATATCCGAAGCTCACTGCCGGGTTATTTACCAGGATTCCCACCTTGGCTTTCCGGCGAAAAGGGGCAAAGCCCTTCTGCAGATTCTCATGATACACAGAGGCAAACAGCCCGGCATCCAGTTTTTTCTCTACCTCTTCCTCATTCTTGATGTCATCCCGGAAATAATAGTACAGAAACATCACCGCAGCCACAGCTGCCGCCGTCAGAAGAAACAGCTTCACCAGCAGCTGCCGTTCCTCAAAGGCCTCTGCCGCCCGGGTCGGAACCTTCGGCTCCTCCAGCACCTGCAGGACAATATTGGACAACAGCCTGGGCACAGCCTCTCCGTAATACTCCAGAAGCCCATTCATCACCAGCATGGTGTTCTGTGGGGAAGCTGCGCGGACCTTCAGCGTAATCATGTTGGTATTGGGAATACTTTCACAGGAAATGGTTCCCGGCAGGGAGGTCAGCCCCATGGCCTCGGCCACTTTTTTCTGAAGAAGGCTGCTGCCGATGACCTCTTTAAATACATCCGCCGTTTCCCGGGCGCTCTTCACACTCCCACGGAAGGACTCCTTTCCGTAGACCACGATAATGGCCTTCGTCTCATACTGGGGATGATACCGCCTGCTGGCGACGATCCCGGCTCCCAGCGCCACGATCACTCCCAGCATCACAATCACCGTCCACTGACGCAGCACACGCCGGATGATATTTGCAAAATCGATCTGCTCTGTCATGCTTTCAACCTACTCTTCCACTACAATCAGTAAATCCACGGACGCCTTCTCTTCTTCCTGCTCAATGGAATAGGTCGCCGTGTATACCCCGGGCTTTGAGCTGTCCAGATCCGACTGAACCTGCACCGCGTCCATGCCGTATTCCTCTCCTCTGATCACTGCACTTTCCAGAAGCGCACCATAATTCACCGCTTCTCCCACCTTCCGATAGATCAGATAATCCGTCAGTTCGATGGAAGCCAGCCCGCCAAAATTCCCTTCCCCGCTCATCCGGATCTTCACCGGAAGCGTAAGGGAAACCACGTCCCCGCAGCTGTTGGTCACCTGCACCTCATACTGCATGGACAGAGACTCCGAGGTCAGGCTGCTCAGCTCGGAATCCATGACCACGATCTGATCCGTCAGGTCTCCGTCGATACAGTCCGACGCATGCAACGGTGCCAGAATCTCCGAAATTTCCTCAGAGGCGGAGTATGCCGCCAGCGGCGCATCCAGAGAAAACCGGGGCGAAGTATAATCCGTATACCGGATCCTCCGCTCTGCCTTCGTCACATGATTATCCCGGTCAAAGGCCGCATAGGTAACAAGGCGCTCCTGATTGTTCAGCAGCCCGGAAAGACTTTCTATGATTACGGTATCCGTCACATCTCCGTCCCTGGCATCCACCGCCTTCACGTCGCTTAATAATTCCTCCTTCGGGGCATCCACGGATATCTCCAGCAGCTCCTGACCGAAGGTGATCTCCGGAACCGTGCGGTCAAAGCTGCTGTACAGCAGCCAGCGGTTCAGCGCATACAGCGCCGCAACCAGCAGCATGACGCAAAACAATACCGTTTTGATCCGTTTTACTGTCTTTTCCCCCCACATTACCAGGTTTTGTCCTCCTTTGTGCACTGTACAAAACCGGCGCCCACCAGCTGGCTGATGAATGCAATGGCATCCTTTCTGGCGGTCTCCTCATCAATCTCATATTCCTCCAGAATTTTCTGTACCATATCCTCCAGGCTCTCCGCCTGCTCGATGTGCTCCCAGATAAATCTTGCCGTATCACTTAAGGTGATCAGCCCGTTAAACTCCTGGGTCGTAGCCCCGGTGGGCACAAGCACGCACTCTCCCGCAATTTCTCTCAGAATAAATTCCTTTACGATCTTCATAATCCCTTCTCCTGTCTCTCTTCATACAGCGCATTCATCCGACGAAGCTTTTCCTCTGTCAGCCTGCACATGTATTCCGGCTTCCCCGCAAAGCTTCCGGTCTCCGTACAGGCACAGGCTGCACATACCTGACATACCGCCCTTTTTCCACATTTCGTACATGCCTGGGGCATGAAAATCTTCCGCCGTTCCTGCCGGATATATTCCCAGGACTTCTCAAAGCCCTCCTCAAACACAGGAATACCGGGCTCCTCCATGAAAATGCACGGCGTCATAAATCCTTTCCAGTTCACCCAGAATGCACTTAAGCCTGCACGGCAGGGCATAGGCTCCAACGCGCAGCTGCCTTCGAAATCCTTTCCATCATAATAACATTGTGACATGGCTTTCGCAAGCTCCCAAAACTCATCCTCCTTCAGTTCCTCCCGCTTTACTTCCACATATCCCGCTGCAGCCTCCTCGGGCGTCAGCCGAGAGGAATGATCAAAGGGGCAGGTTCCTTTTCTGGAGGACGGATACATATAGGTATCCACTTCCAGCGGGATATCCAGCTCATGGGCGATCCGCTGAATATTTTTCAGATCCTCCCGATTATCCACGGTCAGGCTCCCGTTCAGCTTCAGGGGAATGTTCCGGTCCTTCAAAAGACGGATCGCCCGCATCGTCTGGGTAAAGCCATGAGAATTCCCGCACAGCCGCCCGTACAGCTCATCCGAGGAGCCATATAAGGTAATATTTACCCTCCGAGGCAGATGCCGCTGCAGCATATCCGCATGCTCCTCCGTGATCAGGGTTCCGTTGGTATTGATCGTAATATACAGGCCAAGCTTTGCCAGCTGCGGATACAGACCGGTGATCTCCGGATACAGGAAGGGTTCCCCTCCGGTCAGCAAAAGAAACAGCATTCCGGCATCCTTCGCCTGCACGGCCAGCTCCAGCCATTCCTCCGCAGTGCGCAGTCTGCCCTGGGCTTTCATTTCCTCCGGATTCAGACGCAGGAAACACATCCGACAGTTCATGTTGCATAACGGCAGTAACTCAAAAGAGCCACCTAAAGGGATTTGCTTTTCGGTGGCTTTTAATACAAGACGTTCTTCTAATTTTGTTTCAATTGAAAATGCATCCATAGAAATCTCCTTAAGAGACAGAAAAAGCTATCCGAGCAACACACTCAGATAACTTTTTATAATCATTTACACTGAAGAATTCGGGTGATCTGGAAAAATCAGTGCATGGTCTGCCTTGCTGACAGGATGGTCAGTAAGCTTACCATTGATTTCAACATAATACCAATTATCACCCCACAAAAACATTCCACCATGCAACTCAGGTTCTGATTCACCAACTCTTACAGAATGATCTCGACAGGCTCTATGCCTGTTTGCTATATCCTGCAAATCATCCGGTTGACACGTCACCCACCAACACGCTGCCACATACTCATTCGCCACAAAGGCTTCGCTTTCCATCACCGGTGTCACATACACTTTTTTCATTTGAACTGCCCCTCTTTCGTTCTGCTGTAAAATATCTATCGTCAAAAATATTCGTTCCCATTAATATAGTTAGCATAATGCAAAGAATCTGCTTTGTCAATGGATTTCCTCTATTTTTACGCTCCAAACACACTTTTTTACATAAAAATGATAAACTGCACGCTTTCTTCCGGCCAATCACAGCATTTCAGTCAAAAGCTCCGTCATTTTTCTTCCCATCCGCAGTTCCGCCTCATCCTTCAGCGGCATCTCCAGTGTATATAACTGCATATAGGCTTTCCCAACGGCCCCTGCCATCAATACCATCTCCGGACGCCCCGCAGGTACTCCCGCAGACAGGACATGCCGGTTCTGTATGCCCGGATACTGCTCTACATAATAGATTCTTGATATCTGCAGCTGCATTGCCATTTTCGCACAGGAAACGCAGGGGCTTGAGGTGGTAAACAGATAACCGCCTTTTGCGGCCGCTGCATTTGTCCTCAGATTTAGAAATGCATTTTCCTCCGCGTGCAGCGATCTGGCGTAAGAAAAGTCCTTTTCTCCCGTCATGCTGTTGTAAATATCCTTAAAACAATAATATGCCGGCATTCCATCTCCCGTCGGGTCCCCATTTCCTTCCTCTGCCTGGCAGGTTCTTCGAGCCTGATCCAGACTCCGTTTAAAATCCTCTCCCAGCTCAAAGTCACTATACATCAGCCTGCAGGTTTCATCTTCCGCAGCCGAATGGCAGATCGTATCCATATCCCGATATGAACAGGGGAACTTCCCTTCCGGCTGCTGATTCCAGCCCACGGAAAGCAAATGAAACTGTGCATCCGTAAGAACTGCCCCCACCTGACGGGACAGACAGCCGGAATTCAATTTCACAGAGCAGGCGATCTGCATGTTGCGCTCGACCGGGGTCGGAAGCACCAGTCCCGGATGCATGATCAGGCAGACATAGCGTACCAGAGCCGCTGTGAAGGGCGCAGTCGCCAAATGATGGAAATAAACATCCGCAAGCTCCAGGCAGCGCGAGCGATAACACTGCATATCCCCGCTGTCCTCCGGCTGCTTTTTATTTCAGAATACCATACTCTTTCATCAGATTTAAACGCTCATTCCCGATTTCCAGTGATTTCGACACATCGGTACCCCGTTCCTTTCTATGGAGCATAAACCCGATCATTCTGCTCCCCCATGCAACGGGCAATAGAAACGGATATTTATGAAGATAGGGATATCTTCCGGATAAAGTATACCGCGGCGGAAACAATGCGCTCATTACGCCGCTTCGCTCCTTTCTCCCCTGCTTCTGGGCCGTGATGGCACTGACGGTTATCGTACTGCTCTGCTTACGGCTCTCCTCTGCCTGACCGAACACCCCGGCTGCCAGAAGATCCTCCGCCATATGCGTCGGATCAACCTGCATAAGCTTAAGCCACTGCTCGGTCAAATGTGCTTTCTCTGAATCAAAATTCAGATACACCTGCCCGATTTTTAACATGGCTGCCGCAAAAACGTCCGCCCGCACCTCTCTGCAGGCACTATATACATAATCCCAATCGATCTGGTTTCCATACACCTCGGCATAACGGAAGATATCACATACCTGCCTGATACCAAAGCCTCCGTGAATAAAATGCTTGAAGGCATGACAGATCAAAAAGAAAAAATGATCCGTGTGCGGCATGGCAAGAAGTTCTGTTCCTCCTATATTCAGCCGAATGAGCCTGTCATGTACGTCATCAAAATATCGGTTGAACTCACAATAGGCTGCCTCATCAGGCGCAAACATATGCTTGTGCACCTCAACATACAGTGGACTTCCCTTCCTGGCAAACGGCACTTCATAATCCTTCTGCATATTCTGTTCCTTATCCGCAGGAATCATCCCATTGGAAAGCATCGCCTCACAGCAGGATGGAAACTGTTCCTCTGGAATATAGATATCTTCATCCCCTGAATACCTGTAATCCGGCTTCGGATACAGATTACGGCAAATGATCCCTTTCACCACGCAGGGGGTCACTCCCACAGACCTCAGCTGTTTATACAATGCAAGGAACTCCATGGTCTTCATGGTCTGAAGCGTGACACCTCTCCTGATATTGCTCCTTACAAGCGCCAGAATACCAGGATCACAGCTTTGAATAGACGGGCAATTGTATACTGCTTCAAAAATCATGGGCAGAATCTGATGATCTTCTGCCATTTGAAACAGTTCTCTCCACTGTGCACCGGTAATTTCTTCTTCCCAGCTTACCTGTTCCTCTGACAGGGACGCCTTTAATGCTTCTAAAAGTAAAGTACTAACTCGGTCCATTTTCTGTTTCTCTCAATCGTTTATCATTCTTATATACAATTATTTTACTAAATAACCATCCGGGGATCCAGGCCAAAATCATAAGAGGCCGCATTACCGGAAACGGCAGCTGTTTTTTCTTCGCAGGATTCTTCTGCGCCAACAACCAGGAGGACACATAATGGATACACTGCCGATAGGCAAAGCCCCATGGCAAATGCTTTCTCCGGAGAAATTCCAGGCGCAGCATTCCCATGCTGACCGGAGACCGGAAATAAGCTCTCCATACATTCTGCGTCAGTCCATCCGACTGATAATCTGCGATACAAAATACTTCGTTCACCAAATAGAGCGGTGCGGCCTCATCCATCTTCAGCAAAAAATAATATGGTTCGAAATCTTTCTCTCCCTCCACTTCCGGCATCGGAGAAAACCGTTTAGAGAGAGCCGTCCTGTACACCATGTTCATATCCCCTTCATGGCGGATCCTGGTCTTCACATCCATCAAACTGGCGATCCCTTCATACGGAAAATTACCGCCCAGTACCGTTCCATCCGGTGTCGAGTCAAGGCCTGCAAAACCTGCCACATCCAGATGCTCTGTATACCTGATCCAATGATAATAGCGTTCAACCGTTATATCCGTAATCCAGTCATCCGAATCAATACAGGTCCAATAGGGTGTCTGTATATGTTTTAATGCAAGATTATATGCCGTACTTTTACCGCCATTCTCCTTCTGATAGAACGCAATCTTAAACTCCTTTTCCTCAGACTGCCATTTTTGAATCAGCAGCTCCAGATGATCGGTGGAGCCATCATCAATAACCATCCAAACGAAATTCTTACATGTCTGCTTCCTCAGACTCTCATAGCAGTGACTAATACAGTGGGCTCTGTTATAAACAGGGGTAATAATTGTAATCTCACACGCTTCCATATACTACCTCCGGAATTTTCTTCCCAGCAAATACAAACGTACCGCCATGCAGGTAACTGTATAGCCAAAAACATTATAAAATTTTGCAATCATCCTTGTTTTCCGATCCAGACCATATTTTAACAAATAGCGGTATTGTTTCATGCGTTTCCGTTCTTCTCCGGAAACCTGATGGCTGTATCCCATAAAAACCCCATATTCAAAGGCAACCATTCCAGCCACTGCTTTTCCATTTGGCACCTTATTCCTTTTTATCAGATCCGCCCAATGCCGGATCACACGGGCCAGGTTATACGGACCATCCTCTGCTTCACTGGCGCGCTTCCCTTTCCGATGCTGTCTATATGCATATGCCTCTTCATTAAGAAACGAAATGGTTTTCACATGGGAAAACAATTGTAATACCCAGTCAATATCCTCACAGGTAGTACCTTCCATAAATTTTATTTTATACTCTTCCACCAGGCTTCTGCGCACACATTTCGTACAGGCGGAAGCCAGTACCTGTCCATCACGAACCAGAAACGGGTATACTTCCCTTAATCTAAATGCCCCTGAACCGGATGGAAAGGGGGGCTTCCTGGTTTTCAAAAGAAGCATTCCATCCTGAGAAACCTGTATCATCTGAAACATAACCACGTCCACATTATAATGGCGAATCCCGCGATCCATGCTCTTCAATAATTCCGGGTCTCTCCAGTAATCGTCCGCATCCAGAAACAACAGGTAATCCCCTTTCGCCTGCTCCATCCCTTTATTCCGGGCAGCACCTGCGCCGACATGATTCGCTGCAATATAGCGAAACTGCGAATGTTCCTCTGCTGCACTTTTGGCGATCTGTGCAGATCCATCCGTGGATCCGTCATCTATCATAATCACCTCAAAGTTTCTATAGTTTTGCTCCAAAATACTATCTATGCATTCATTCAAAAAAGGAGCGCAATTATATACAGGAATAATAATTGAAAAAAACGTATTATCCATAGCAGCTGCTCCTTTCTTTTATGGAACAACATCCACTGCAACAATTTCCGGAGTATTAT
>JALERW010000119.1 GCA_022763925.1 Lachnospiraceae bacterium | reverse complement strand
AATCCATCGGTGACGCCAACGGACCGGACAGCGCTGGAAACCAGAAGAAATCTGGACGGAGAGAAATATCGGCCCTGTGAGCTCTGCTGCAGCGATTCCCCCGCGCAGGTTTATAT
Source organism: Lachnospiraceae bacterium (assembly GCA_022763925.1). Classification (GTDB taxonomy): domain Bacteria; phylum Bacillota; class Clostridia; order Lachnospirales; family Lachnospiraceae; genus JAGTTR01. The sequence goes on along the minus strand of JALERW010000119.1, from coordinate 7,311 downwards.
TACGGAATCCGGGAATCGGTATCATGCAAGTCTTGGATGCAGCGGCCTGAAACGTACGGTTCTGGCAATTCCCAGAGAGGAGGCCGAAGGCTGCCCGGTCTGTCAGAAATGTGCCGGAAGGAAATGATGCCGGAAGAGAAGGGGGAGAAGCCGGCGGTAATGGAAAAGGCGTATCTTTTGATCCTGCTGGCGCTCAACAGCCGGAGGGATATAAGAACAGGAACGATTCCGGTTCTGCCGAACCTGCTTGCAGGCGCGTTCGGATGTGTCTGGTCATTGGTAAATAAGCTGCTTTCCTTTCCGGATCTGTGCTTTGGCCTTGGGCTGGGGGGTCTGGTACTGCTTGTGGGACTTCTGACGAATGAGGCCGTGGGCTTCGGGGATGGGCTGCTGCTGATGGTGACGGGAAGTGTTCTTGGAGGAAAGAACAATCTGATGCTGTTTTTTGGGGGACTCATGGCAGCGGGAATCGGTTCTTTGCTTCTATTTGTTTTCGGAAAGGCGGGAAGAAAAACGGCGATTCCGTTCGTGCCCTTTCTTCTGCTGGCCTATATGGGGATGGTGTGTGTATGAAAGGAAGCATTACGGCAGAGGCAGCCTGTGTCTGTCCGATGGTTTTGTTTTCCCTGATCCTGGTCTGGTATCTGGGCTGCTATCAGCATAACCGGGTTGCCGCGCAGGCGGTCTGCCGGGAAGCGGTATGTAAGGGGCTGGAGGCGGCGATTGACGGGAAGGATGTAAGGGCGGCGGCACAGGAAACGGTAAAAAAGCAGGAATGGGCATTTTTTATGGCAGAGCAGACGGATGCAGCGATCGAAGCTTCCGGCCGGAGCATCCGGGTATGTGTGACGGTGTACATGCGGTTCCCTTTCGGAATCTGGAAGGGGACGGGAGTAAATGGAGCGTGGCTGATTCAGGAGAAATCGGAAGCCTCGGAAGAGTCACCGGTAACGGTGATCCGAAGGCTTCGGCGGATAAAACGGCTTCAGGGAGAGGATGAGGACCATGACGGCAGAAGATCAGAAGGAGATGACCGGAAACTTTCTGGTGCTGGAGGATGAATCCGGCCTTTCCCGGGAGGATTATCAGGTGAAAATGCTGATGAGAAACCGGATTCCGATGTTTCTTGACTGCAGGGTGCGGATCCTGGACGGAAGGCTGTTTTTTTACTATGACACCGAAGGGATGCAGACGCTGGAAGAGCGGTTTGGTGGAAGGCCCTTTTGCAGAAGGGACATGGAGGAGCTGCTGACTGCGATCCATCAGGCATTGGGACAGGCGGAGGCGTATCTGCTGGATCCGTCCGGCGTGCTTCTGGAGCCCGGGTACATTTTTGCTTCATCGGAAGCGGGCGGATACCGGTTCTGCCATATGCCGGGACGCAGTATGACTTTTTCCCGGGCCTTCCGGGCTCTGTCGGAATATCTTCTGGATCATCTGGATTACAGTGACGAGGAAAGCGTAATCCTGGGATATGGGATATATAAAACGGCCCGGGAGGAGCATGCCTGTATGGAAAGCCTGCTGGCACTTCTTACAGAGCGCAGGGAGAAGGGAAACCGGAGGGAAGAAAGTCTTTGGGAGGAAAAAGAGGAGAAAGAAAGTGTATTTCCGAAGTCGGCCCGGTGCTCCGGACAGGGTCTGGACGGGATCATGAGCCAAACGCAGGAAGAACGTCCGAAAGGAGCGGGGCTCAGACCGCGCAGGACTCGGACAGACCGGAGGACGCCTCGATTCTCAGAGAAGAAAAAGAAGGAAGAGAAGAAAAAGAGCGCATGGAAAAAATGGATCGCCGGAGGTATCGGGGTGTTGGCTGCCGGAAGCATTGTTTTTTACCGGAGGGGTCTTTTGGGAGGAAGGTCCGGCAAAGGGGAAACGGTCATTATTTACGCAGGATCACAGAACCCGGACGCAGGCTTTCTGGCGGGAGGTATCCGGCAGAGCTTCGGACTTGCGGGCTGGGTAATACCGGCAGCCTTTGCGGCTGCGCTCGTGCTTTTTTTCGTATGGAGATGGAGAAAGGGAAAGCGCTCATCCCGGGAAGCGTGTACGGAAGGAAGGCCTTTGGAAGCCGGGCACCGGGGAGGGAGCGGGCCGGAACCGGAGCCGGTCCTTTCTCCCACCGTTTTTCTTCCGGATTATCCGGGGGAGGAGCGGAAGCTGATCCGAAGGGATACGCAGGAGGAGGTTTGTCTGACCGGGGAGGTGTTCCGGATCGGGAAAGCACCCCAAATGACGGATTACTGTGTGGAGGAGGAGGCGGTGAGCCGTCTGCATGCGAAGCTTCTGAGGGAAGGGAAGGAATGGTATATCCAGGATATGAATTCCACCAACGGAACCTATGTGAACGGGAGACGGGTCAAGGCCTCCGAGCGGCTTCTGCTTGTTCAGGGGGATGAGCTTCTGCTGGCGGATGTACCGTTTCTGTTCCTCTGAGACAGAAACGCAAAGAGCCTTTCGCAGGCTGTTTTTGAAAAAGGACTTGAAATGAAAGGAGGTCTTCTGTCATACTGTAGAAAACGGAGATGCTTTGGCAGAACGGGGCGGATACAGATGACAAAAACGGAACAGCTGAAGACGGAGCTGATAAGAGCAGGCTATCAGAGGATGAACTCGAACCTTACGCAGTTCTCCCTGTATTATCAAACGGAACAGGACCAGGTCCGGGGAATCCTTCTGGTGCTGATGGATGAGGCGCCGGGGCTTACTTCAGAACAGCTTGAACATATTCACAGCCAGGTATATCAGACGATGCTTCGGCTTGGCAGCAGGCCCGTGCTTTTGACTCTGGCAGCAGGAAGGCAGATCGCGGGCAGGAGAGCGGTGCTTTTTGGACTTCCGGCCTGTTGGCTGTGGGATACCGAAAGCGGAAGACTGATCATTTATGAGCATCAGCCGGTGTCCTTTTTCGGCCTGGAGAAGCTCCTCGAGCACATGGAGGAGCCCCGGACGGGAGCGTATGAATATGCGGGAGGAGCGGATCCCGGGAGACACCGGGAGAGGCGCACGCCAAAGGAACGGTGGAGAGGGATCGGCGATACCTGGCATAATTTCCTGCACCGCAGCGGAAGAAAACGGGCAGTGGTGAACATGTCCATTATCGTAATTAATGTGGTGGTATTTTGCGTTCTGGAGCTGTTCGGTTCAACGGAGGACGCGGAATATATGGCGCTGCACGGGGCGGCGTATACCCCCTGGATCTATCAGTACCAGGAATATTACCGGCTGTTTACCTGCATGTTCATGCATTTTGGAATTTCGCACCTGATGAACAATATGGTGGTGCTGTTCCTTTTGGGCGACAATGTGGAGCGGGCCGTGGGGCGGTGGAAATATCTGGTGATTTACCTCATGTCCGGTATGGCGGGGAGTATTCTTTCCTATGCACATGCCATTTTGACCGGCGATTATGCGGTGAGTGCCGGCGCCTCCGGGGCGATTTTCGGTGTGATCGGAGCGCTGTTCTATATTGTGGCGGTAAATAAGGGGCGCCTGGAGGACATGACGACCAGAAAGCTTGGCCTGTTGATCGTCATCAGCCTGTACCACGGCTTTACCGGTTCCGGTGTGGATAATTATGCACATATCGGCGGTCTGGCTGCAGGAGCGCTTCTGGCAGCAGTGCTGTACCGCAAAAAGGAAAACTACAGGGAAAAAGGATAAAGAATGATAGAACGAAAGACATCCGAATGCCGGCAGGGAAAGCTCTCTGCCGGCATTCGGTTTTATGATTTTCCGGAAAATATTTTAAAATCAGAAGGTGTAATACAAAAAAATATTTTGTATTATGGGGAAAATGAGATTGCAAGAACGAAGAAAGTATACTATATTTTAATTATAAATATGAAGATTCCGGCGTTTACAGGGGCTCTCTGCTGTCGGAGGGGAGCGTAAGGGTGAAGGTGCTTCCCTGTCCGGGAGTACTCGAAACGGTCAGGCTTCCTTTGTGGGCAGCCGCGATTCGTTCGGAAAGGGCAAGTCCGAGACCGGTTCCCTGAGGCTTAAAGGTCTTGAACGGAAGAAAGATTTCCTCTGCCTGTTCGGGAGATATTCCGCAGCCGTTGTCCTTTACGGAGACCGTTACACAGCCGGTATCGGAGGAAAGGGACAGAATTGCTGTTCCGCCTGTCTGCATCGCCTCCATGGCATTTTTAAGAAGATTCACCAGCAGTGCCCTTAATTTTACCGGATCACCGGATACGGTGGGAAGATCCGGACAGGGATGAAAGGAAAGCTTCATCTGTTGCCTTTGAAATTCCGGACGGAAGGACGCTGCCGCCGAGGCGGCCAGTTCATTCAGATCCAGCTTCTGCACAGTAAGCACAGAGGCATTATTGAAGAGGGAGAGATCTTCAAGGAGCAGCCGCATATAACGGATATCCTCCTGGATCTGAGACCAGAAGCGAAAGCTTTTGACCTCCGGGTGCGTTTTTTCGATAAGCTGCAGAGAGCTGTTGACAAGCGTAAGAGGATTTCGTATTTCGTGGGAGATCATGGAAACCGCCTCCCGCTGCTCCTCCTTAAGCATGCAAATAAGCCGGGAAAGTTCGGGATCGTTTTGCTGATACTGTTCCAGGAGCTTTTGGTCTTTTTGAGTCATCATAACAATTCCTCCGGTAAACTTGTTTGGAAAAAGTGTATCATCCGGGGAAATGGATGGCAAATGAAAATGTTCGTCAGAAAACGACAGTTCCTGCATGGCAGGAAGTGATGTATAAAAAATAAAGAGGTGCAAATTTATGAAAAAAGAGGATTGTATTTTCTGCAGGATTGCAAATGGGGAGATACCGTCTGCAACGATTTATGAGGATGCCGATTTTCGTGTGATTCTTGATCTGGGACCGGCATCAAAAGGACATGCGCTGATTTTACCGAAAGAGCATTTTGACAACATCTATGAACTGGACGAGGATACTGCGGCGAAAGCATTTGTACTTGCAAAGAACATGGCAGGGAAGATGACGGAAGCACTTGGCTGTGACGGATTTAATATTGTTCAGAACAACGGAACCGTTGCCGGTCAGACGGTGTTTCATTTCCACATGCATCTGATTCCCCGCTATGAAGGGGATGCGGATTTCCTGCACTGGGAGCCCGGCAGGCTGACAGATGAGGTAAAGGAAGAAATCCTTGAGAAAATGAAAACGGTATAATGCGGAGAGTTCAAAATATGAGTATGATGAGTACAAATGAGGAAAGATTTGTAAGACTGTATTGGAAGTACCAGAATCTGATCATGCATGTGGCATATAACAGGCTGCATGATTATCATCTGGCACAGGATGTGTGTCAGGAGACTTTCCTGAGGATGTTTGACTGTGTGGATCTGTCCATGGCGGAGGAAGCGATCAAGGGATGGCTAATCGTTGTCGCAGACAATCTGTCGAAGGACATTCTGAGAAAAGACGAGAAATATCAGCATTCTGAGGAGCTGAATCAGGAAGAGGCCGGAGTCCTTCAGGTGAGGGTGTCCGGAGATGATTACCTGGAGGAGATGGCAAGAAAGGATCTTCGGGCAGAGATTCTGGAAAGTCTGTATGAATACAACAGGGAGGAGTATGAAATCGTACTGCTTGTCTGCTGTCTTCAAATGCCTCTCGCCGATGCAGCCAGGCAGATGAACCTGACCTATGAACAGATCAGTATGAAGCTGCATCGTGCGAGAAGATGGATACGCAATCATTTTTCCGATGAATACAGGGGAACCAGACATTAATGGTTTCCATCGGATTTAAGGCCGTGCAAGCTCTTCGATCAGGCCGGTGATGGTTGCAATGGAATCTTTCTGTTCGCTGGCAGTCATCGCCTGAATATAGCGGTCCTTTTCCTCCATCAGTGTATGGATGGCGTTCAGAAGGGTCAGATTCGTGACCTCTTCCTCTTCCAGAACGATGCTGAAGCCCTGGGCTTCAAAGGAACGGGCATTGAGGATCTGGTCACCGCGGCTTGCTTTTGCGGAAAGCGGTATCAGGATATTCGGCTTATGCAGAGCCAGAAGCTCGCAGATGGCATTGGCCCCCGCACGGGAGATCACGATATCGGCCAGAGCGAACAGATCCCGGAGCTCTTTTTTGATATATTCAAACTGGACGTATCCGGGAGTGTGGTTAAGCCCCTCGTCGAGCTTGCCCTTGCCGCACAGATGAATGACCTGATAGGTTTTCAGAAGCTCCGGAAGTACACCGCGGATGGTGTCGTTGATGGCTGCAGAGCCCAGGCTTCCGCCCATAACGAGGATGACGGGTTTGTTTGCGGTAAAATGACAGAATTCCAGAGCTGCAATGGGGTTGCCCTCCAGAAGCTCCTGACGGATCGGGGAACCGGTCAGAACTGCCTTGTCAGCCGGAAGATGCGCGAGCGTTTCCGGGAAGTTGCAGCATACTTTTGCGGCAGAAGGAATGCATATTTTATTAGCCAGTCCCGGGGTGAGATCCGATTCATGGATGATGACCGGAATATGAAGTCGTTTCGCAGCCAGAACAACGGGAACGCTTACAAATCCGCCTTTGGAAAACAGGACATTCGGCCGGATTTCGGCGAGCGTATGACGGGCCTCACGGAAGCCCTTCAGCACCTTAAAGGGATCGGTAAAATTTTTCACATCGAAATAGCGGCGCAGTTTACCGGATGAAATACCATAATAAGGGATCTGCAGTTCTTCTATCAGCTTTTTTTCAATACCGTCGTAGGAACCGATGTAATGGATCTCGTATCCCAGTTCCTTCAGACGCGGAATGAGGGCAATGTTCGGTGTGACATGTCCGGCAGTTCCGCCGCCGGTAAGAACAATTCGTTTCATAGTAAAACCTCCGTTACGTTTTGATTTGGCATAAGATTACTATGATACGGGAAGGCGGAAAAGTCAAGGGAAGACTTTAGTGGCAGCATGGAGATAAATTCGTATGAAAGTGACCAAATTCAGAGTCCCTGCAGAGCCGCCGAAGGGCAGTGTAAGGGAAGCAGAATACAGAAGGATGGACCGGAAGCTTTCCGAGGAAATGGCGAAAAAGGCCGATGAGCTGGAACAGGCGGCCATGGAGGAGGAGCTTTCCGTTTCCGATAAGGACGCCCAGGCAATGCTGGAGCGGATGCTGGCCATGATTCATGCGGATCCCCGGCTGAACGCCAAAGCAAAGGAAACGATCGAAGTGCTTGAAGACACCGGAGCAGTGCATTCGGTGACGATGGCAGAAGGAACAGAAGCTGCTGTCCGTGATTCGGAAGATGAGGCGGAACAGGAAGAGCTGCTGCGTCTTGGAAGAGCCCTCAAGGCAAGCGGAAAGACGCTGGAGGACATTCTTGGAAAGGATG
>JALERW010000101.1 GCA_022763925.1 Lachnospiraceae bacterium | reverse complement strand
ATTTTGAATTACAGTCTGGAATTTAAGGGCGGCACCTCCACCAATGTGACCTTCAACGAGGACATGTCCATGGATACCATCCACAGCGACGTGATTCCTCTGGTGGAAGAGGTTACCGGCGATGCCAATGTGGAGACGCAGAAGGTGACCGGTACCAACGAGGTCATCATCAAGACAAGAACCCTGTCCGTGGAGGAGAGGGAAAGCCTCAACGATAAGCTGGTGGCTGCCTATGGTGTGGATAAGGAAAACATCAAGGCGGACAGCATCAGCGCCACCGTAAGCTCGGAGATGAAGCGGGATGCCGTCATCGCCGTGATCGTGGCTACCATTTTCATGCTGATCTATATCTGGTTCCGGTTCAAGGATATCCGGTTTGCAACAAGTGCGGTCCTTGCCCTTGTTCATGATGTGCTGGTGGTTCTGGCCTTCTATGCCATCACCAAATGGAGTGTCGGAAACACCTTTATCGCATGTATGCTGACCATCGTCGGTTATTCCATCAATGCGACCATCGTGATCTTCGACCGGATCCGCGAAAACATGAAGGCCATGGGCACCAGGGCAGACCTGGCTGATGTGGTGAATTTAAGCATCAATCAGACTCTGAGCAGAAGCATCTATACCTCACTGACCACCTTCATCATGGTATTTGTCCTGTTTATTCTGGGCGTATCCTCCATTCGGGAATTTGCCATGCCGCTGATCGTCGGCATCATCTGCGGAGCATATTCCTCCGTATTCCTGACCGGACCGATCTGGTATCTGATGAAGACCAAGTTAAAGGCAAAAGAGCAGAAATAATCTATGTATAAAATACTGACAAAGGACGGACGGGCCAAGCGTGCCAGGCTTGAGACTGTCCACGGGACTGTGGAAACTCCCGTATTTATGAATGTAGGAACGGCGGCGGCCATCAAGGGTGCCGTCGCCACCTCCGATCTGGAACAGATCGGGACACAGATCGAGCTTTCCAACACCTACCATCTTCATGTGCGGCCCGGCGACCAGGTGGTGAAAAAGCTTGGCGGTCTTCACCGGTTTATGTCCTGGGACAAGCCCATTCTCACCGATTCCGGCGGCTTTCAGGTGTTTTCCCTGGCGGGGCTGCGGAAGATAAAGGAAGAGGGCGTGTATTTTAACTCCCATGTGGACGGACGAAAGATCTTCATGGGACCGGAGGAGAGCATGCAGATTCAGTCCAATCTGGCCTCCACCATTGCCATGGCCTTTGATGAATGTGCGCCGGCCAAGGCAGAGCGGGACTATATCGAAGCATCCGTGGCACGGACCACCAGATGGCTGGCCCGCTGCAAAGCGGAGATGGAGCGGCTGAACGGCCTTCCCGACACCATCAATCCTCATCAGCTTCTGTTTGGGATCAATCAGGGCGGTGTTCTTGACGATGTCCGTATCCGCCATGCGGCGGAGATCGCGGAAATGGATCTGGACGGCTATGCCATTGGCGGACTGGCTGTGGGGGAGAGTCATGAGGAAATGTATCACATTCTGGACGTGACAGTACCTCATCTGCCGGAGGAGAAGCCCACCTATCTGATGGGGGTCGGCACACCGGCCAATATCCTGGAGGCAGTGGAGCGGGGCGTGGATTTCTTCGACTGTGTCTATCCTTCACGCAACGGGCGTCACGGACATGTGTATACCAATTACGGAAAGCTGAACCTTTTTAATGCCAAATATGAGCTGGATACTCGTCCCATTGAGGAGGGCTGCGGCTGTCCGGTGTGCAGGCGTTACAGCAGAGCATATATCCGGCATCTTTTGAAAGCCAAAGAAATGCTGGGAATGCGTTTTTGCGTCTTGCATAATCTTTATTTTTATAATACAATGATGAGTGAGATACGGGAAGCGATCGAGAATCATCGCTTTGCCGAGTATAAAAAAGAAAAACTGGAGCGGATGGAAGGCTCCTGTGAGGAAAAAGGAGAACAGATATGAATTTATTAGCAGCCAGCGGCATGGGCGGTGTAGGATTCTGGGTCATTTACATTGTAGTCATCATCGCTTTCATGTATTTTATCGCAATTCGTCCTCAGAGAAAGCAGCAGAAGCAGCTGCAGGCTCTCATCGCCAGCATGGAGGTTGGTGATAGCGTGGAGACCACCAGCGGTTTTTACGGTGTGATCATCGACATTACCGATGATATGGTTATCGTGGAATTCGGCGGAAACAAGAACTGCCGTATCCCCATGATCAAGACAGCCATTACAAGAGTCGAGAAGGCCAATGCAGAATAATTTGCAAAATGGGTTGACGGGGTATGAAAACTGTGTTATATTCTTAACATAATTTAAGGTTTCGGTTACTGACGGACAAACTTGAGAAACACGGTGTAGCCGGAATCCATATGAGCCGACCGTCTGGGCAGCATTTGTGTTTGCGAATGCTGCCTTTTCTGTTATCTGAGGCAGCAGGCAGGCGGCTGTCACAATGGGGTTTGATACTTAGGGAAAGAAGGTTTGCAGTATGAAAGAGAAAACGGTTGACAACAGCAAAATGATTCTTCGGATCCTGTTCGGATTCTCCGTCGCTTTTGTGATCGGCGCTCTGTGCGCGGGCGATTACGGAAATCTGTTTCCGGGGCTTTGGGCGATCTGGACTCATCCTGCTCAGTTTACCATGGATTATTTTGTTCTGGGCGGTCTTGGGAGCGCCTTTCTGAATACGGGCCTTGTGGCGCTGTTTTGCTGCGCTCTGCTGTATTTGACAAAGGCCAGATGTACCGGTCTTACGGTGGCAGCCTTTTGGCTGAATGTGGGATTTGCCACCTTTGGTATGAATCCGGTCAATATGTGGCCGTTCTTCCTGGGTGTTTTTGTGTATTCCAGGATCAAGAAGGTATCCTTCGGAAGTGTGGCCAATCTGGCCATGTTCTCCACGGCACTGGCACCCTTCGCCAGCGAGTTCATGTTCCGTTATCCCAATACAGAGGTCAGCGGCTTTTCCGTGGCGGGCCTCATCGG